>DAOTTY010000054.1:0-10004 GCA_034437575.1 Anaerolineae bacterium
CGCGGCGGGAGGGAGGGGTTTGTGCCGCCTTCGGCGGTGTTCCCCTTCCCTCATTTTGGGGGTAAGGGGCTAGGGGATGGGGGAATTCAGCCGAGTGCCTGAGCAGTTACCAGAAAACTCAGTACGCCCCACGCCGCGACAGCACCACCCAAATCGTCCGCCACAAAATTTGCAAATCCAGCCACATAGAGTAATTGCGGATGTAAAACAGGTCGTAGTCGGTAGCGGTGTGCATCGGCTTGTTGGCCCGCCCATTAACCTGCCACCACCCGGTAAGGCCCTGGGGGACTTCAAAACGCTTGCGCTGCCAGGGTTCGTAATTGTCCACCAGCCAGGGCATCTCTGGGCGCGGCCCAACCAGGCTCATATCGCCGCGCAGGATGTTGAACAACTGCGGCAGTTCATCCAGGCTGGTTTCCCGCAAAAAGCGCCCCACCCGCGTGATGCGAGGGTCGTCCGGGCGTTTGTGGACGATGTTGCCTTTGTCGTCATAGCGCAGGATTTCCTCCTGCCGCCACTCTGCCCCGGCCAGCATAGAGCGAAACTTGAGCATGGTAAACTCTTGCCCCTGTTCACCAATGCGCCGCTGCTTAAACAGGATTGGCCCCCGGCTGTCCAGCTTGACGAGCAGGGCAATCAACCCCATAAGCGGCAGCGCAGGCACCATAATTATAAGCGTCACCACCACATCAAACGTGCGCTTCATAAAGCGCTGGTACGGCGTAAGAACGGGTTCTTTGAGCGACAGCAGCGGAATGCCACTGAAGTTCTCCACATTGACCTGTAAAAACGCGAGGTCGGTATACTGCGGAATCACGCGGATGTTGACGGGCAGCGCTTGCAATTGGTGAACAAACTGGTTCAGGTTCAGGCTGCTGTCACGCGGGACGGCGACAACCACCTCTGTAACGTTGAAGTGGCGCACAATTCCTTCGATGTGTTCTACAGTGCCGATGGTGTTGTCGCTGGCTTCGCGCTCATGCAGCGCAACGGTGCCCACCGGGTTCAGGCCCATCCAGGTGTGCTGCTGCACAATGCGGAACATCTGCTGGGCCATGTCGTTGGTGCCCACCACAACCACATGATGCGTTGGTACCCACTGCCGCCGCTTGAAGTAGAAGAAGCGCAGCACCAGCCGAGATACGACCATCAGCAGCAGATGCACCCCCAAAAAGTAGATGATCTGGAGGCGGCTGGTGGTACGGAAAGTCAGGTACAACGCCCCCAGGAACATCATCCAACCCAACACAGACGCCGACGTGATGAGTTGCAGTTCGCGCATGGCCTGCACCACCCGGCTTGGGTTTCGCACATCCAGCAGCGCAAAAGCCAGCGCATACACAACAATGGCCAGCGCATACACCTGCGGCGGCAGGTGGATGGCTTCGGGCGGGGCTTCCAGGCCAACGGGGATCATCAGGCGCATGTAAGTGGCCGTTGCCAGCGCACCCGTAATGAGGAGGGTGTCTAGTAGGATAAGAAGGAGTGTAAACCGCAGCCCGATATGTTTAATCACAGTAGATTGTTCCGGTGGCCGTTACCAACCGTTAGTTTAACGGGTTTTTTTACGGTGTGGCAATAGCCTATCAAAATTCAAACGATTGTGAACACTTTTATGCAGCAAAACGCAGCGGGCGCATCCCGTTAAGCGTGACGATAATCAACATGCCCACGTCTGCGATGATGGCCAGCCACAGCGACGTGATCCCCAACACGGCCAGCGCCGCAAACGCGAGCTTGACGCCCACCGCCAGCGCAATATTCTGCGAGATTAAACGGCGCGTAAACTGTGACAGCCGCATCGTGAAAGGCAGTTGGCGCAGGTCATCGGCCATGAGGGCCACGTCGGCGGTTTCTATCGCCTGAGCGCTGCCCGCCCCGCCCATCGCAATGCCGACATCAGCAGCGGCCAGGGCGGGCGTATCGTTCACGCCGTCACCGATCATCGCCACACTGCCGAATTGCTCTCGAAGGCCCTGCACTGCCCCAGACTTGTCCTCTGGCAGCAGCCCCGCCCGCACATCTGTAACGCCCACAGCCGCGCCAACGGCCTGCGCGACGGTGTTGTTATCGCCCGTCAGCATAACCGTCACGATCCCTAGCTCATTGAGCGCGGCGATGACATCGCGGGTGCCGTCGCGGGGGGTATCGGCCACCGCAATCGTCCCGATAACCGTGTCGTCGTCGGCTACCATCATCGTCGTATAACCGCTGCTTTCCTGTGCTGTGATGGCCTCGCACAGGGCAGCATCATGCGGGAACTGCTCATCAAAGTAGCGGTGACTGCCCACCGTGATCGTATGCCCGTTGACCTCACCGCGCACGCCGCGCCCACTCAGGTTGGTGACGTTCTGGGCTGCGAACATCGGCTGCTTGCCCTGTGCTGCACTGACCACTGCCGCCGCCAGCGGGTGCGTGCTTTGCTGCTCAACCGATGCGGCATAGGCCAGCATGTTGTCACACACCTCACAAATGTTACCGGTTGTGCAACCCACCGCCCGGTAAGATATTACCTGTGGCTGGCCAGATGTGAGCGTGCCCGTTTTATCAAACGCGATGGCTTTCACCCCACCCAGCGTTTCCAGGTGCAGCCCGCCCTTAATCAGTACCCCGCGCCGCGCCGCGTTCGTGATGGCTGTGACGACGGCCACCGGCGTACTGATGACCAGCGCACACGGGCACGCAATCACCAGCAGCACCAGCGCCCGGTACAGCCACCCATGACCGCCCGCTGCGGGTTCAAAGAAAGGCACCCCAAACAGCAGCGGCGGCACGGTGGCAATCAGTGCGGCTGTGACCACCATTACGGGCGTGTAATACCTGGCGAACTGATCTACGCGCCGCTGTGACGGTGCCCGCACGCTTTGCGCGTCTTCCACCAGCTTGATAATCCGGCTGAGCGTGTTGTCTGCCGCCAGCCGCGTAACGCGCACCGTCAGCGCCCCATCCCCGTTGATGGTACCGGCGTAGACGGTATCGCCACCCGTTTTGGTCACGGGGATGCTCTCGCCTGTAATGGATGCCTGATTCACACCGCTCTCCCCGCTAATCACATTGCCATCCATCGGTACCCGCTCACCTGGCTTGACCAGAATCGTGTCGTCCACGCGCAGGGCCGCCACCGGGACGGTTTGGGGGGTGTCGCCGTTGATGCGGTGTGCCTGCGCTGGGACGAGTTCCGCCAGCGCTTTGATGCTCTGGCGGGCGCGGTCCGTTGTGAAGCCTTCCAGCGCTTCACCCACGGCGAACAGGAACACAACGGTTGCCGCTTCCAGTTCCTCCCCGATGACAATCGCACCGACGGCGGCCAGCGCCATCAGCATGTTAAGGTTGAAGCTGCGGTTGTGTATCAGGTTACCGATGGCGCTCTTGGCAATGGGATAGCCCGCAATCCCCACCCCAACGATGTAACCGTAGCGGGCCAGTGCTTCCGGCAGGCTTAGCAGCGCGGCAATCAGCGTGAGCAGCGTCACAGCACCGCCCACCAGCGCGAACTGGGTATCACGCTCGCGCAGCAGGAACAGCCCAAAGCCCCGAACGCCGCCGGGCGTTGTGGCTTCCGGTTCCGTACTGATTTCGTGAACGGAGTAACCGCCGAGTGCCTGCGCTCGCTGATTGAGTGCGTCCAGCGTGGTGCTGCCGTCAATTACCATTTTCTCAGTCATCAAATCCACGCGGACGCCGTTTACGCCGTCCAGTTTACCAATACCGTCTTGCAGATGTTCCGCGCAGCTCGCGCAGTCCATGCCTTTGACTGTGTAGGTGTGTTGTTGCACCATCTGTGATTTTCCTTGTTGTGTGCTGCGACCACCTGCCGCTGTGCATTCTTTCACGAGTATTATAGCAGGGTTACCGTGCAAGCACGGAAATGGGATTCAATCTCTTGACGAGAATGAATCTCATCTCCATCTCAGGCCAGCGTGTTAAGGTCAAAGCAATTACACAGGGGTTAACATCATGGCAAGTTTACTCACACAACAGTGCGAAAAAATTACCTCACAGTCCAAGCCGCTCGATCACAGCGAAATTCACGCCCTTATGCAGCAGTTCCGGGCATGGATTATCATCGACTCTGGCGGGGACCCACACCTGCGGCGCACATTTGAGTTCCCCACATTTACGCGGGCGGCCCAATTCGCCTGGGAAGTTGGCAAGCAGGCCGACCACCAGGATCATCACCCGGTCATTATGCTGGATGGCAACAAAGCCGAGATCACTTACTGGACGCACGCTATCGGCGGGCTGCACAAAAACGATTTCGTCATGGCGGCCTACACCGATGACATCTACTCACGCTGGGACTTGATTATCGGTGAGCGCGATGCCGTCGATCAGGCGTCGGATGAGTCGTTCCCGGCCAGTGACCCGCCGGGGTTTTAGCTATTTTATCCCGCTGGACGCAAAGCTCTCGATAAAGCGCCGCTGGAACAGTAAAAACAGAATCACCAGCGGAAAAATCACAATGATAGTGCCTGCCATGAGTTGGCCGTATAACGCGCCGACTTCCGTCGTCTGGAACAGGCGGTTTAGCCCAACCGTGAGCGGGCGCACTTCCGGGGTGCGCGTGACGATGAACGGCCACAGGAATTCGTTCCAGTGGCTGCTAATGCTCACCAGCGCAAACGCAATATACGCCGGGATAGACAGCGGCATGTACACCGACGTGATAATCTGAAACAGGTTGGCTCCGTCGATGCGGGCGGCTTCTTCCAACTCATACGGCACCCCCCGGAACGTCTGGCGCAGCAGCAGCATCCCAAATGCAGACCCCCAATACGGGGCCATTAGCGCCCAGCGCGTATCAAACCAGCCCTGCTGCCGCCACTCGATTAGCCCAAACAGCCCGTTTTCAAACGTCATGCCCGCCGGGAACGGCAGCGAGCGAATCAGCGTAAGCTGCTGAACTAACAGCACCCCGGTCGGGATCATCAGTTGCAGCATAATCAGGTAGAACAGCAGCGTTTTGCCGGGGAACTTCATGCGGGCAAAGGCATACCCGGCCATCGTCACGATGAAGATTTGCACCACCTGCACGCCCACCACAAACACAACACTCGTGAAGAAGTGCCAGCCCCAGGGTGCCACCTCCCAGGCCGCAGCGTAGTTCGCAAACGTGATCGTACTGCCAAAAAACACATTACCCTGCGTCACAGGTTCAGCCTGCGGGCGAAAGCTCACCAATATCGAAAAGAACAGCGGCACCAGCCACAACAGCGCAATCACAATCGTTGTCACATCAGCAGCAACACTCCACCGGGTACGTCTACGATTCGTCATTTTCGCGGCCTCGCTCACTCAGGACAAAATTGGTCACGGTAAAGACAAGCAACACACTCACCAAAATCACCGTCATGGCGTTGATGTACCCGGCGTTTCGGCGCTCACCGATGCTTTGAAAGATGAAGTACAGCACCAGGTTGGCCCGGTCAGCGGGTTGGCCCTGGTTCAGCACCTGGAGCTGCTCCACCGTTTGGAAGTTGTACACAAACGCAATCGTGGTCACGAACAGGGTGGTGCGGCGCAGCAGCGGCAGCGTGATATACCACAACTGCTGGAGGATGTTTGCGCCGTCCAGCTCGGCGGCTTCATAATAATCTTTGGGGATGCCCTGCAACCCGGCCAAAAAGAACAGCATGAAGTAGCCCGTCCAGCGCCACAGGTTCACATTGATGACCGACCACAGCACCACATTGGGGTTGTTCAGCCAGTTCACCGTCGGCAGATTGAGGTCGTTTAGCACGGCGTTGATTAACCCCACCTCGTTGGAATACAGAAACGACCACATACTCGCCGCACCAATCAGCGGCAGCAGTGACGGGTAAAACAGCGCAAAGCGCCACAACCCCAGCCCGCGGATGCTCCGGTTAAGCAGCAGCGCCATCAGCAGGGCCAGCGGAATGCCGACGCCCGCCGTGACGGCGGTAAACACAACCGTATTCACCATAATGCGGGTGAAGCGGCTGCCCAAAAAGTGCGTCTCGTCAAACAGATCAATGTAATTTTGCAGGCCCACAAACTCCCAGGGAGCGGTGCGGGCACGTCCCGGCTCGTACAGGCTGGTGATAATCGTGTTCACAGACGGGTACAACGTGAACAAAAACACAAGCATGAGCGTGGGCGCAATCAGCAGGTAGGGGAGGGCGTATTCAAGTAGGGTTTTGCGGGTACCTGATGGGGTGGTTCGTGCGGCTGCGGGCGTTACGTCCAGGGACTGTGCGGGCTGATCCATCGCGGTGTCCTTTTGCATTGATTAGGCGAACAAAAAAGAGGGCGCTGTTGCCAACGCCCTCAAGGGTATCGCTTTACGAAAGCTGCGCGGGCAACTTTAGCGGTATTCTTCCAGCAGGCCGTCGATCTGTGCCTGGGCTTCTTCCAGGGCAGCCGGGGCGTCTTCCAGCGGAACCGCACCAGACAGAATGTCGCTCAGCGTGCTGTTGATGATGCCCTGCACGTCAATCGTGCGGAAGGAAGAGAATTCCTGATCCGCAATTTCAAGCTGGTCACGGGCAACGCCGTACTGCGGGAACGCTTCGATGCGGGTGGCCAGCGGCTCCAGGGCACCGGCGCTTTCACGAGCAGCAATGTAACCACTTGCAACACTCCAGTCGGACTGAACTTCAGCGCTGGAGAGGTACTCCACCCAGGCCCAGGCAGCGTCCAGTTCTTCCTGGCTTTTCGGGTTCACCGGGCTGTCGAAGATGTACAGGTTACCGCCACCGGTCGGGGTGCCGAACCCATCCGGCCCAGACGGGGTGAAGGCCACGCCCACTTCAAAGTCAGCGCTATTGAGGATGTTGGTGAGGGAGCCGACGGTGTGGTAGATCATGGCTGCGTCACCGGCGACGAACGCGGTGGGGGTATCGCCCCAGGCGCTGCCACCTTCCGGCATCACACCGTGAACCGTGGCCAGTTCGCGCAGGTAGGTCACAGCTTGCACGGCTTCTTCGGTGTTAAAGAACACGGTTGCCGGGTCTTCAAAGGTAGTCAGGGGTTGGCCATAGCCATTCACAAAGCTCTGAAACATCCAGATGGGGAACGTCCCCGCATACGGAATTAGCAGGCCGAAGCGGTCTTCGGTGGTGAGGGCGATTGCCATTTCCAGCAGTTCCTGGTTGTTGGCGGGCGGGGCATCGAAGCCAGCTTCAGCCAGTTGTTCAATGTTGTAGTACAGTACCGGCGTGCTGCGCTGGAACGGCACGCTGTACAGGGTGCCCTCAGCGTCGTAAGAGTTCGTCCACAGCACGTCGTAGGTGTCTTCAAGCTGCTCTTCGGTCACGTAGTCATTCAGCGGAATGATGGTGCCTTCTTCAACAAAGCTGAGCAGGTCAATGGCCAGCATCACAGCCACGTCCACAATCGGGTCTTCACCTTCGGTGAGGACGGCTTCGCGGGTTTGGGTGTAGCTGCCCGTGTAAACCGGATTAATGGTAATGCCGGGGTTGGCGTCCATGAAGTCAGCAGCATAACCGTCAATGACTTCGGTCAGCGGGCCGTCTACGGCAATGGGATAATAGAAGTCAATTTCAATGTCATCCTGGGCGGCAGCCACACCAAAGCTGAGGGCGGCAACCAACAGGGCCAGCGTCACAATCTTGTGCAGGTTCATCTATGGGAACTCCATCATGTGTGAATATTACAAAATGTGTGATGTCTCACGACAGGCCACATTCTAGCGCCACATTGATGAAGAAGGCCCACAAAAACATGAAGTTTTGTTTAAGAGAGTATTAATCCCGTTCGCTAGATGCCCAGCGCTTTTTCCTTCCACAGTTTAGCCAGCAGGGCTTTCATCTCATCAGCGGATTGGGCCTTGGCCCCGCTAACGCCTTCTAACTGCATGATGCCCGAACCCAGTGGGAATTTCACTGTCACACGCTTGCTGGTCTTTTCCGCCAGTTTAATCACCCGCCCCTGCTCCGACTTGCGAATGATTCCCTTTTTACCCTGCCACACCTCTAACCACACCGCCCCTGGCGTGACCGCTGGCAGGTCTTCATCTTTGAACTGGGGTGCCATAAACCCGACGAAACAGCGCTTTTTGCCCCCACCCATCAGCCCGCCGATGCCACTTTTTTCGTCGTCGGGGTCAGGCGTATTGTCGGATTGTTCCTCACCGCCCCACACGCCGCCCAGCTTCTTTAGCATCGCCCCAACCGGGCGCAAATTCGCCTTGAAGTAAGCGTCTGTTTGTATGTACTGGCTGTACAGAACCGCTCGCTTGGCCAGGTCAGCCCGCTGGAACAGCCAGGTGTTCCCGTTCCACAGCACAATTAACCGGTCGCGCAGTTCTTGCACAGAATGCACCATATCGTTTCCGTCAATCAAAAAGTCGTCGCCGCCATGATCGGCCACAAAAACCACGTCAATGCGTCCGCAGCGGTAGGCTTCCGCGTCTAAGTCCAACTCGATCACCCTGCCGTCGTTTTCGTCACGCAGTGTGCCCGACGCCCCATACCAAAAATCCGCGTAAACGTGGCCACGATTGTCGCCGTCAGGGTAGGCATATTGCAGGGCAAAGCGCTTTTCAGGGGTGGCAGCGGGAGTGTTGTCCATCTGCTCTGTGCCGCCCCAGCGGCTGCCGATATTCCGCAGCACATCCGCAACCGGGTCAGCAAGGCTTTCAAAGTGGGTTACCTGTTGTTCCAGTGAGACAGTCATGGGGTGTCGCTTTCTGATAGAGTCGGTCAATCATCCACAATGATGTACATCATCATGCGGATAGCGTTAGGGGTATCGTCATCAATGAAGTATGGCCCATCCAGGGTATACATGGCCCGCAGTTGGGCTAAACTGGCATTATCCTCTGGACTTACAAACACAACATGACGCCAATCGCTGCTTAAATTCTGCATCCTGTAGGCCAGATCGTCTTCATCTGTATCAATCAAGGAAACACGCGATTTATCTATAAACTGGCTAACAGCCACCAGCACGGGCTGCCGGTGGAAGTGGTGAATAATATGTACATGGGCACCATCTGGCGTGTAGTGCCGCAGCGTTCGCAGCACATATTCAGGTGCATACAGCCCCTCACTCATCAGGGCGTTGTGAATGTCCCTCTCTAAATGTGGGATAGACACCCTGAAATAGTAGGACACATTCACCACGCTCAAGACGGCAATCAGCCCGATGGCGCTGATACGCACGAACCGCTCTTGAATGGTGTAGCGCAGCAGCGTATACAGGCCAAGCACGGTGGCTACGGAAGCAACCGGTGCCATAATTACATAGCGTGGTGTTGACGTTTGCAGAAGCAGCGAATTGCCCAGTATCGTCAGGATAATCCACATGAGCAGCAGCAAGTTCGCAGGGTTGCGCCAACGGGCTGCCATCGCCGCCACACCCAATAAGAACGGTGCTAACATCCACACAGGAATGAACGGCTGCGGCCCGCCGAAAAAGTAAGTTGGGTCTGGGCGCGAGGTAAGCGTTGTTACCGCCCCACGCATACTGTTGCGGACGAGGGTCACCCGGTCATACAGAGTAGCATTGGAATGAAGCATATTGCTGTTTGCATCAAAGCGCGTTAGCACGGGTTCATTAGAGAGCGCGTTCACCGCCCACGGGACGCACCCCACCAGTACAGCCAGCATCACAGCCAGCAGTATGCCACGCCAGCGGGCACGTAGTGTTGGCAACTGTCCACCAGCAATTAACGCCATGACCCAAAAAGCGAACACAGGGGGCATCAACAAGCGCCCGGCTTCGTTAAAGTACTGCGTCAGGCCAACCGCTGCCCCCGCCAGCACATACACCCCCCGGTGATTGCAGCGCAGTGCCCGCAGGGTAAGTGCCGCCGCCGCCGTGGCCACCATTGGCGCAGCAATCGTAAGTAGTGCAATCCGGCTGTAATGGATGTGTGCGGGCAGGGTTGCAACCAGGGTTGCACTCAAAGCCCCAATAGTCGCTGCCTGCGCTTGATTTTGACGGCTCATGCGGGCCGCTTCGTAGCCCAACGCCCCAGCCGCCGCCACCGTCAACGTCCCCAGTACCACACTCCCCAT
>DAOTTY010000055.1:0-19259 GCA_034437575.1 Anaerolineae bacterium
CCTATTTTGCGCTTTCATGCCTCGCGCATCAACTGCGGAACATAAGCTCAGGCACTCGGCTGAATTCCCCCATCCCCTTACCCCAAAATGAGGGAAGGGGAACACCGCCGAAGGCGGCATAAACCCCTCCCTCCCGCCGCGTAGCGGCGATAGTGGGGGAGGGGTGGCGCTTTAGCGCCGGGGTGGGGGGCAAGCTGAGCAGTTACCTATCACAAGGTAAACAGACCCACCATGGCCCTACCCCAATCTGACCCTATCACCGAAGCCGAATACCTTGCCATTGAGCGCACATCTGACGTAAAGCATGAATATGCGGCGGGGGATGTTACTGCGATGACGGGCGCGACGTGGCATCATAACGCTATCGTCGGCAACGTGATTACTGCGCTCAATGTTCATCTGCGTGAGACGCCGTGTGTCGTCAGTGCGAGTGATATGCGGGTGACGGTCGCCGCCGCCAGTGCCTACCGCTACCCGACAGATACACACGCCCCTACAAACGCAGAAGACCCGCTCACCAAAACGGCAAGCGGGCCTTCCACACAGAGGAGAGAGAAGATGTTACAGGAAACGGTGCTGCTTAGGCCGGTAACGGCTTCAGCATGTCACCGAACATACGCTCAAGGGCAATGGTGTGTGATGAATAGTTGTGGTTGCGGAAGAACGAATCGCTGCTGTGCCATTCACCGTTCTCGTAAGAAACCTGGTGAACGTTGTGGTCGCCTTCAAACGTCACATCAAACGATGTGAGCGTGATGCGCTCTAGCTCATCTGCGTAGCGAATGGACTTATCCACATCGCTAACGATGTTCTGCCCCGGTGAGTAGGGCATCAGCGGGCGTTTGAGCATCACACTGAAGGCGCGTTCCATCGTCATGATATGCGGGCACATGCCGTAGTCATGATAGCCGGGGCAAGCGCAGTGCCAGCCTTCCGCGCTCAACGAAAGTTCATAGGTGCCGTTATCCCCCCGAAAGATGGCGGTCAGGTCATTGAACGTCACCCGCTTCGGCTCAGTTGCGTAAAACTTCGCCTTTTCCAGCTTGCCGATCATTGCATAGTCCATTGATAGATGCCCTTTCTTGCTCGCTGTGCTTACTCACTGATGGACGGTGCTAAAGCAAAAACGGCGCGTTCCGCATGTGTAGGGCGGGCGCACCGTGTGATGGTTAAGTTTGGATGTGCAAGAAAGGTTTTGGGAAACAGTTTCATCGTTAAATGTTTGTCTCATCTAGTTAAAAGCAGTTTAAGAGCAAATGTGCCCGGTGTCAACCAGTTGTTATACACAGGTTGCCTTTCAACGTGTTGGCAAAAACAGTTGCCCTCACCCCAACCCCTCTCCCGAACGGGCTTTAAGCCCGGCTGTGGGTGCTTGTCAAAGCCTCCCCCCTCGCCTAGCCGCGCAGCGGCGGTCGGGAGAGGGGGGATTGAGGGGGGTGAGGGCGAGGGCGTTATGCCCACCCAACCTGCCATCGTGGCGCATATGGCCTGCCATCACACGTACAAAGGACCGCCCATTGCAACGCGACACCGCCCCCCTGTTTGACCGCGCCACCCTCATCGCGCTGGCCGCTGTGATTGGGGTGGCGTTGTTTGCTCATGTGCTGCCCACCCCCCGCAACGTGGACGACAGCTTCATCACGTTTCGCTATGCCCGCAACCTTACCGAGGGGCTGGGCTTTGTGTATAACCCTGGCTTCCGCACGCTGGGCACCACCACGCCGCTGTATACGCTGCTGCTGGCCGGGGTCGCCATCGTACTGCGCGGGGATGCCTTCCCCTGGTATGCGCTGGGCCTGAATGCAATCGCCAGCGCAGCCAATGTGGGCCTGCTGTTCGTGATGATGCGCCGCCTGACCGGGAACGTGTACCCGGCGCTGGCGGTGGGGCTGCTGTGGGCCGTCTCCCCCTGGAGCGTAACGTTTGCCGTCGGCGGTATGGAGACGAGCATGGTTGTGCTGTGGATGCTGGCGGCGTTCACCGCGCTGATGTTCAAGCGGCGCTGGCTGGTGGGGCTGTTCTGCGGGCTGGGGTTGCTCACCCGTCCGGACGCGGCCATCTGGATATTGGTGCTGGGCCTGTACCAGTTAACGGCGGAAATTGTGCATAAGCGCGGCCTGCCCTGGCAAACCTGGCTGGCCGGGGCGCTCACCATAGCCCCCTGGGTGATCTTCGCCACCGCCTATTTCGGGTCGCCACTGCCCAACTCGCTCAACGCGAAAAGCGTAGCCTACGTCGTCGCGGACTATGAGGCGCTGCGCGGGCTGGTGCAGCGCTACGCCACCCCCTTCCTCGATTTCGACACGGTGGGCGGCACGGGCGCAATCGTGGGCGCGGTGCTGTACCCGGCCCTGAACCTGCTGGCGTTCAGTTATGTGTGGCGGCGTGAGCGCGGCACGATTCCGCTGCTGGTGTATCCGCTGGTGTACTTTGCGATTTTTGCATGGGCCAACCCGCTGATGTTCCGCTGGTATTATGCACCGCCCATGCCCGCCTGGATTTTTGGCGCAGTGGTGGGCGTGTGGGCGCTTATCACCCCTTTAGCAAAGCGCACCCGCCCGCGTTTCGTGTTCCCGGCGGCAGCCGCGCTGATGATCGGTGTGTGGGGCTTTTTCTCGCTCAATCACTGGCAGCTTACGCCCACTCACGGCCCCACGACCCCCGCCCCGGCGATGGCCTGGCACGAACTGGAACTCGTCTACCGTGAGTTGGGCCTGCAACTGCGCGATGAGTACGGCGTCACAGCGCAGACGCGGGTCGCCAGCGCAGATATTGGCGCGGTGGGCTACTACAGCCGGGCAACGATTATCGACACGGTGGGGCTGGTCACGCCGGAGCTGGTGGCCTATTACCCGTTCGACCCGGCGATTCGTGTTACAACACCGGACCCGCAAATCTACGCAGTGCCGCCGGATTTGATTTTAGACACGCAGCCGGACTACTTCATCACACCAGAGGGGTTTGTGCGCCTGGGCCTGGAGCAAATGCCTGCGTTCACGGATGCGTACACCGTCGCCCACGAAGTGCCGTTTGAATTTTACGGCACGGGCATCCGGCTGTATGTGCGCGTGTCAGCAGATGCTGTTGGCTAATCAAGCACAGCGGGCGCGCCGTTGCGCGTCCCTACAGGTCACTGCTGCGCCGACTGTGACCGCTGCTGCCGGGGTGGCTTGTCATCCTGGAAGGCCAGCAGTTCATCTAAACTCATCGACTCCAGGCGGGATTCGGCCATTGCCGCCCGCAGTTCGTTGCTAATTTCGCCATCGTCTTTGATGTGCCCCACCACGATGCTCTCAGATGCTTCGCGCCAGCCAAACCCATGCACCGCCAGCACGGTGCCGTCGGCGCTCACGCGCAGCGTCCATGCGCCCTCGTCCATGTCCAGCGCATCATGGACGGGCAGGCGGCGTTCCGGCACAATCAGGTTAAGGCCCGCATTGAAGGTGTGCGGTTCCTCACGGTAAAACAGCAGTTCGCCCCGGTCGTCCAGCAGTTCAAACGTGACGGTGCCCTGCGCCCTGGTAGGGATGCGAAGCTGCACATAGGGTTGGATGTAGTCCACGTCGTCGGGCACGGCCTGGGTGCGGTAAAGCTGCGGCGGCTCGTCGCCCCGGTGGGCCAGCACACCGATGTCTACCGGCAGCACGGGCATGTCTTCGGGGCGGTGCCCGGCATCTGCCACAGCACGGAGGGCGTGCGGGTAAATCTGCTGTACGTTATCGGGGCGGTTGGCACTGCCCTGGCTGCGGCGGTCTTGCTGCCAGCGCTCATAAGTCCGTTCCGCCTGACGTTGGCGCTCGCGGTTGGTGCGGCTTTCCTCAAATTGGCGGCTAAGCAGGTATAATCCGCCCAGGC
The DNA here is from genome assembly GCA_034437575.1 of Anaerolineae bacterium. GTDB lineage: Bacteria > Chloroflexota > Anaerolineae > Aggregatilineales > Phototrophicaceae > DAOTTY01. The sequence goes on from DAOTTY010000055.1 coordinate 3,856, forward strand.
TCAGCGCTATCCCCCCCAAGATTTCGCCCCCGCCCAGCAAAGACAGCCCGGCGATCATCCCGCCGAGGCCGAACATGATTTTTAAGTAGCGCCTGTTCATTGGTGTGTCACTCTATTCTCTCACGGCATGGGTATATCGGGGCATAGTCACCGCATTGGGGGGCGGTTTTACAACCCCGCCGGGCGTCCCCACTAATCGCGGGGATTTTGCCGCAGCAGGTCTTCCAGGGTCAGCGGCGGCGCTTCTTCCCCGGCCACAGCAGATGAGGTCTCGCCGTCACGGTCTTGCAACCGCTCGGAGGCCCGCTGCTGCTGTTGTTGGCGGCGTCCGGCCCACCTATCCCGCGTGGATGCGCCCAATGTGAAGCCCAGCACACCCACCAGCCGGTCATCAATATACACGCGCAGGTCGCCGTCGCCGGGGTTCAAGTTCATCGTACTATCAAACAGGGGCATCTGGTTGCCCGCCAAAATATCCATTTTGCCATCGCGCAGGTACACCTGCTGCTCGTGCGAATAAACCAGGTCACCGTGCCCGTCTTCCATGTCAAAGCGGACGGTAGCGCGGCGGTCAGCTTCCAGGGGCGGCACTCGCAGCGTGACGTAGGGGCGGGCGCTCTCGTCATCCAGCGATAGGTTGCGCGTGCGCTGCATCACGCTGCCGCTGTAGCGCTCTTGCATGGCGATCAAGCCTACATCCAGCAGGTCCATGTCGCTTGGCAGGTAAGCGCCGCGTACCCGTGCCCGCTCAGCGGCTTCCCGCGCATCATTGGAAATGCGCCCGCCAATCGGGGAGCGATCCTGCGCGGCTTTCAACAAGCGGCGGGGTTCTATATCAAACAGGGAGATGGCCCCCACCACCCCCAGCGAAGCCAACAACAAAAAGGCCACGCCAGCAGGCACCCCCGGCGACAAAATCGCCACCCCGGCCAGCGCCCCCAAAATGCCCAGCCATACCAAATTCCGTCGTTTAAAGCGCATGTTGCTCGTCTACCCCGCACTGTTTTGTCGTCAAATGTCGGCGTTGCATCTACTCATTATACGCGAGAACAAGCGGGGCGTTGTTAGGATTACGATTTTGGGTGAACAGCGTTCATCTGCTGCTCAGGCCCACGTCCAATGCCTTCGGCAGCAGCAGCGGGATGGGTTCCATCAGCGTAAGGGGCGTTTACCCCACCAATAAATCGGGGGCATTGGGCATATTTCGATGGGTGTATCCCCGGCTTCCGTGGTGCGAGTACAGAACAGCGTGGAGGCCCACATTAGCCCTCCCCCCCAACTTCGCGGAGGGGCGAATTTATTATTACCGGGTTATATCGCACATATTATTACGAAACAACGCAGACAGTTTGTAAGTTTTGTCAAGGATATATGTAACCCAAAATGTAAAAAACAGGACTAAGGTACTAACCAGTACATGAAAAATTTACGAAATCCACAAATGTGAGTGCTAAAATAGAGTTACCTCCAAATCTAACGGCAATCATCGAAGCAGGATACACAATGCCAATATTATTACTTGCTCGCGGTGACGCTGCCGCCCGCGATTTGCTTAAAAAAGCCATTTCTGCCCGGTACGGCGTGCGCCCACCCACCATCGAAACCTTACGCATTGATTTCGAGGGCCGCACTCGCGTCAAAATTGGCCCGCTAAAAACCTGGGTGCCCGTTGAAGTGACATCCCAGTTCGGCTTACCGTCATCCATGCGCTGGGATTTCACCGCCCGCCCGGCGGGGGTGCCCATGCGGCGCGGCGTCGAAAGCTTTGACGGTGTGGTCATGCGAACCGTTCGGGGCACCGGGCCAGCCAAAGCTATTGAGGATGTTGCGGTGGTCGAAACGGCCAAAAAGCGCCTGTGGGCCATCGCCGCCTTAATGCTCACCCCCCTGGGGGACGAGTACGTTGAGCTAAAACTGCTGGATGAGTTCACCTTTCAGGCGACCAACATCAAACTCAACGTGGATGTCACCATAAAGCTGTACGACAACTTCCTCATTGAGTCGGTCAGCGTGGAGGCGTTCAACAGTGACAGCGGCAAAAACGACCGGCTCAGCCTGTCGCCATCTGCTGATATGGTGACAATGGATGACCTGCTGCTGCCCGCGAAGATTGTTTCAATGTGGGGGGGCGAGCCGTGGCTCGAAGTTCACCCGAAGGATGCCAGGCACAACCCGGATATTCCCATCGGTGTGTTTATGCTAGACGCCGGGGCGATAGTGATTTAATCCAGCAGACACGCCGCTGCGCGTCCCTACAGGGTCATGAGGTGTGTAGGGGCCGCCCAGGGTAGCAGCCCACCAGCGTGTGATCTATCTTTCACACGTCGCACGGCAAGGTGAATGGGCACAGCTTGCCACACAGGCCCTAGTACATGCCCTTCTGCTGTGCCGTCAGCTTGACGTATTCTTTATCTGGCATGGGCTGCTCAGTCACATCGTAAACCTTAAAGCCGCGCTTCTGGTAGTTTTTCAGCGCGTGGGGGCCATCCAGGTTGCACGTATTGAGGATGACCGTTTCTGCCCCGGTTTCAAAGGCCGTCATCACGCCAAAGCTGAGCAGATGCTTGCCCAACCCACGCCCCCAAAAGGGTTCACGCAGGCCAAAATAAACGATTTCCGTCTCGTTTTCGCCCCGGTCGGCCAGTTCCACATAACCCGCAGGTGCCCCATCGTAGTACAACACGAACACGCGCAGGCAGGGGTCTTCCAATATCAAACGGATGTCGCGGTCGTCCAGCAGCAGGCGATCCGTCCAATTCCACTTTTCACCCACTGTGTTGTACATAAAGCGATAGTAGCGCACATCGGCAGCGTGCAACTGTGTGATGTGCATCCGGTCATCCGTAATGAAAGAGGGATGGAAGGCTTCGGGTTCCAGGCGCAAATAGTGGGTAACCAGGGTAGAGGGCAGGCTCATGGGTTGTCAGAGATACTTTCTAACATAATTGGCAACGTATAACAGCTTAACACAAAGAATGTGGGGCCAGCGTTGTGCAAATGCCCCAAAATATGTACAGGCAGGGGGGTTAATTGCCACAAGCCCCCGCCAACAACGGGCATTCAGGCGGTTACGGGCAACACAGCCGGGCCGCAATCTATGATTGCCGGGTATTTTACGAGTCTGTGCGTGGCCTTGTGCGTTAATCACGCTATAATGAATTCATTGAACGCCGATCCGAGAGCGACCCCGCCATGTCTGATGCGTCCAACGACAATCACAACCCCAATAACCACGAACCCAACAAACCTGACAGCGACAAGGGCGACTTCGAGGTAGACCTGCTCAGCCGCCTGCGCGAAGTGCCGCGCCCCCACCAAAAGTTCCCGCGCCGTGCGGACGACGCCGCCATCGAAGAGGAAGACCCCCAAGACGACTTTTGGGCGACGTTTTCCATGATTACCCACACGGGCGAACGCTTCATCATCAATGTGTGCTTTGCAGGCCGCCGCGCCTACAACACAGAGATGAAGAAGTTTGAAACGGCCAAAAACGCGCACATCGTCCTGCAAGATGCCAACGGCGAAAGCATCGTCATTAAACGGGACATGCTGCTGCATGTGCTGCCCCAATCCAACGAAGAAGTGCCAGAGCGCAAGCGCTGGTAGCGCCCGCCCCCCATGAAAATTGTTTTTTTCGGTGACAGCCTGACGTGGGGCGGCTACGGCGGTGATTACGTCGCGGCCATCCGGGAGCGGGTGGGCCAGCACCACGCGCTCATCAATGCGGGTGAGGGCGGTAACACCGTCATCAACCTGCAACGCCGCCTGGAAACTGACGTACTGGCCCACGACCCGGACGCCGTGTTTATGATGGTGGGCGGCAACGACGCCGTGTGCTACAGCCAGCCCGATACCCGCCCCTACTATCGCAAATCCATGCAGCTTAACGGCGGCCACCTTACCCCAAATGAGTTCCGCACGGCTTACCGTCACATCCTGGGGGAGCTGCAAGTGAACCACATTCATACCTACGTGGGCCTGCCGCCCATCGAAGCCAACCCCACCGTCGTCGCGGCGCAGCGCCAGTTCAACGCCATCGCCCAGCAGGCCGCCGCCAGCTACACCGTACCCGTGCTGGATTTGTTCGCGCAGTACGTGCCAGCCGACGTGCCCCAACGCCGCCCCATCTCTATCAGGTTCATCCAGCAAATAGGCGAACGCGAACGCACGGGCTGGTCCGATTGGGACGCGGCGCAAAGCGCAGGCGGTTACAGCTACAGCTTTGACGGCATTCACTGGGGGCCAGCGGTTGCCGCGCAGGTCGCGCAGCAGGTCATCGCGTTCATGGGGTTGTGATACACTTCACACTTTTTTTGTGATCGCCCTGCTATGACCCCTCATGGCCTTTGACAATTCCCCAAAAACAGACTAGGATTGCTTCATAAAACGTGCAGGCCGCCTAAAATTGGGGATGATAACCGTGACCATTACAACGCAAAAAACAACCGAAAGCCGCTGGGAAATGCTGTCTGGGCGGGTAGCGCGCTGGGCTGCGAAGGTGTTTACTGTGGGCAATGTGGGCATCGTGCTGGTGGTGATGTCTGTGGTGATTGGCACATTTGGGTACGTGCGCACGCACGGCAGCTTTGCGTTTGATTCGTTCCTACAGGAATTTTACGCCAACATCAGCTCGGAACTGGGCAGCGTGGCCATCACCGTGCTGATTATCGACCGGTTAAACCAGCGCCGTCAGCGGGAGGAGGAAAAAGCACGCCTCATCCGGCAAATGGGCAACAAAGTCAACGGTATCGCGCTGCAAGCCGTTGAAGACCTGCGTGCCCTGGACGCCATCAAGGACGGGTCGCTGATGAACATCAACCTGGAAGAAGCCAACCTGCAAGGTGTGCGCCTGGGCCGCGTCGATTTGCGCAATGCCCGCCTGGACTTCGCCAACCTGAGTGGCGGGCATCTGTTTTTTGCTAACCTGGAACGGGCGGACATGAGCGGGGTGAACTTTAGTGGGGCCGTGCTTACGGGGGCCAACCTGCGCTATGCAGACCTGGTGGCGGCTGACCTGCGCGGCACCCTGCTTTCGGAAGCTGACCTATCCCACGCCAAGCTAGACCGGGCACAGTTCGATGACAACACCCAACTGCCCGATAAAACCAACTGGCGCAAAGGCGTGGACATGACGCGCTTTACCGACCCCACCCACCCCAACTACTGGCGCTCCGAAATGCCGGAGTCGTTCGCCTATCAGCGGTGAGGCTATTAATCACATAAGCATTTTGCCAACGTGGCACACATCGGCTACTGAAAATCAGGTATACTACATAGTAAAGCGGTTACAGCATATCACGCAGCCGTCATGACCGGAGAAGGTGCGCCTGCCCTATGACAAAGTTATCTTACAAAGAACGTGCCCGCCTGCGCCGTGAACAGGACATTTTGAAGACAGCAGCCCGCATGATACGCGATCACGGCTACATCAACCTGAATATGGACGAACTGGCCGAGGAGGTGGGCATTAGCAAGCCCACGCTTTACCAGCACTTCAAGGGCAAAGACGACATGGTGGCCCGCACCATGCTGCAAACCCTACGCGAGCTAGAAGCCTACCTGGGGCGGGTGCCCGGTGGCCACGCCATCGACAAGCTGGATGCCGTCATGCGCTACATGATGGCCTCGCATACTGACCCGGAAGGGCTGTCCATCGCTATCGTGCGCGACGGCAGCATGATGCTGCAACACCTGGCCCACAATCAAACAGAAATGCGCGAGATTCAAAAGCGGGTGACAGATCGCCTGTATGCGCTGATTGACGAGGCCAAAGCCGACGGCCACATCCGCCCCGAAATGTCTAACGTGATTGTGGTCGGGGTGATGTTCGCGTCCCTGTCGATTTTGCGCGGCCCGGAAATTTTGGAGGATTTCAGCATGTCCTCCCCGGACCTGATGGATCACATTATCGGATTCTTCCGGCGTGGCGTGGCCCCTTCCCAGGATGACGGGTCCTGAGTAGCGACGCGCAGCAGGCGGTACGCCCACAAAATAGCGTGGATGCCCCATTTTCCCCCTCTATCCCCCTGCTCAGGCACCGGGTGCCGCTGTTTGAGCCAATCTCCCAGGGCCACAGGCCCGTTCGGGGGTTGGGGTGAGGGCTGAGTCGTTACGGGATGTTTAGATTTGCTTACCCCCCAAGCTACAGGGAGATTGCCCGTGAGGGCAATGACCATCATCACGCCCGATATGCCCGCTGCCTCTGTTCTGGCGTATGTGCAGGCTGCCTGCGCCCACAGTGACGCTGTAACCGTCGTCTGCGCGGAGGGCGTGCCCGTGCCCGTGCTGGATGGGGTGCGCGTGGTCGCTGTGACCGCTGACAACCCACTGACGGCGCTGGGGGCAATATTGGCGCGTTCGCCGCAGGCGCGGCTCGTTTGGATGTCACAGGCGGCGTACAACCACACCCACACCCGGTTCCCCGCAGGTTGGGCGCACCTCCCGCGCACAGAGGCAGTTCGGGGCATGGATGAGCATAGCTTACACATCTTGCAGCGGATAGCAGGCGGCGTCCGTGATGTGACGGCGACACTGCCCGCGCTGGTGGCTTTACTCCCGGCAGCGCTGCCGCCTGTACCGTTAAACCCGTTTGCCGCCACCGCCACGCCTGATGAGAAATGGCCTATTGAGGCACACACGCCCCGGCCCCAACGCCGTCGTACTATGCTCACACAACTAGACGCCCACGCGCTCACCCCCCTGCGCGATGCCGTTCACGCGGCGCTCACGCCGCCAGCACACGGGCTTACTACGGGGGAGGTCACCCCCGGCCCCGCCACCCTGACGACAGCCCCCGTTATTGTGGGCGGTGGCAAGGGACTCGCGTTTAATCACCCTACTGCCCCCCAAAAACCGTTTGCTGAGCGCGTCCAGGATGGGTTTGCGGCATTGGTCGAGCCGCTAGCGGCGGTGTTGGGCGGTACGGCTGCCGCCAGCCGCGCCGTGATAGACGCCGCCGGGATGAACGCCGCGTGGCAGGTGGGGCAAAGCGGGCTGGCCGTTTCGCCAGATGTTTACATTGCAATTGGGATTAGTGGGGCGGCGCAGCACATGCAGGGGGTGGCCCACAGCAAGCTCATTATCGCCGTCAATGCAGATGCCGAAGCGCCCATCTTCCAACAGGCTGATTACGGCATTGTGGGCAATGCGTATACGGTGGTGCCGCAGCTTATTGCCGCGTTCACAGGTTAACGAGTCGCACAGTTACGGACGGCAAATGGCCGCCACCGTTACTAATCGCCGGTGGCCCGCAGGCCCTCGCTGGCCTTGTAGGCTTCTATCATGCCGATGGCATCTGGCAGGCTGGTCACAAAGCGATACTTGCTAAACGGTACGCCAACCCCATACCGCCCAGAAAAGTTAATCACCGTCCTCAGGAACGGATGGGCACTGGCGAACACCAGCAGCTTTTCGTTGGGATGGTCAACACCTAGCAGCTTCCGCACGGTGATTTCGTCACGGTTGTGGGTGAAATCCGGGTTTAGCCTGCCCGTTTTCGGTTTGAGCCGTATCCCGGCCAGTGAGACGTTCCCCGGCACATGCACGACGGCGTAAATATCCTGGTGGCTTTGGGCGATGATGTCGTTTTCCAACTGGAACCCCTCCACCGCTTCGGCCCACGTCCACTTTGGACTGAACTCGATCACCAGAATCGACCGAGCATCGTCATACCAGCCTAATCGGTAACTTTCGGTTTGTTTGATAACATCCATTACAGTACCTACCCAGTTTAACTGCACACACAAGTGTTGATTTGGCATCACGTTTGCCCATCTACACTCACAGTATACCGTAATCTGTCGTAATGTGACGATAGATTACAATGAAGGTATGCGTAACTTTTGCTTGAGGGGGTGCCGTGAGCGCGGCCTATCTTCAGTTTACGCCTGCCCGGTGCGCGTGAGGTAGTCCCACGCGAAGTAAACCGACGCCACCGTGCCCACCGCATAGATGGCCCCGCTGCGGATGTGCGCGAACACCTCATCGACGGGCAGCAGCAGCACCTCAATGTCCTCGGCAATATCCAGGTCTTGCTCAACGGAGGGGTGGGCACCCGTCGCCGCGACGAGGTGGCCCCGGTTGGTGTTGCGCGTGGGGTGCCGGATGTGACTGCCAATCAGCTCGAACCCGGCTGTGTCGTAGCCCGTTTCTTCACGGAACTCGCGCATACACCCGGCGGCAGGGTCGCTGTCGCTCGCATTAAAGTAGCCCGCAGGCAGTTCGAGGGTCACCTCCCCGATGCCGTGCTTGTACTGGCGCACCAGCACCACCTCGCCCGCCGCTGTGAGCGCGAACACCATGCCGTAGTCTGCTTCTTCCACCACGTAATAATCGGGCAGCAGGGTGCCATCGGTCAGGCGGCACACGTCCTTACGCAGGTTGAGGTACGGCGTTTGAATAAGCTGCTCGGATTGGACAATTTGCCAGGGTTTGGGCATTGGATTTTACCTTTTTGGCTAGCGTAAAGCGCCAATTTACCCTGGTAAGGTTAAGCATGGGTTATCCGGTTTCCAAAATAGCCAGAATGTGCTTTTCCACCTCTTCAATGTCTATCGGCTTGATGAGGTAGTGCTGCACCCCCAATTTGCGGCACTGCTTCACCTCCTCCGGCTCATCGGATGTGGTCAGCACAATCACCGGGAAGTGCGCCAGGGCGTCGTTGGCCCGCATCCGCTCCAAAACCTGGATGCCGTTCAACACGGGCATTTTCAAATCCAGAATAAGCACCAACGAGCGGCTAACGCCCAAATCGGCCTCGGCATCCAGGAAGTTCAGCGCTTCCTGGCCGTTTTTTACCGCCACAAAGTCAATTTCCAGCTTGGAGCGGGCCAAACTGCGCTCAAACAGGCGCAGGTGGGCCAGTTCATCTTCGGCCAACAGGACAACAGGAAGTGGGGTGTCAATGTCAGTCATCTTGGGTGTCCTCCAGGGTAGATGCTTCTAAATTGTGCGCGATGGAAAAGCGAAAAGTGCTGCCTTCCCCCGGCTGTGAGGTCAGGTCGATTTGCCCGCCGTGCCGCGTCACAAGCTGGCGCACCGCATACAGGCCAATCCCCTCCCCGGCGATGGGGCCGTCGGTCGCCCCCACCCGCTTATACAGTTGGAATATCTTATCCTGCTCTTCCGCCGGGATGCCAACGCCGTTGTCGCTCACGCTGAGTACAAGATGCGTATCTGTGTTTTGGGCCTGCACCCGAATCACCGGCGTGCGGTTGGGGTCGGCATATTTGACGGCGTTGCCGATCAGATTGGCGAAAATCTGCTCCAGGGCAACCGGGTCGGCTTTCACATTTGGCAGGCGGTGCGGCACAATAATCTGCGCTTTGGCCGCCCGCAACTGCCCCGCCTGCGACTGAATCACCTGATGCACAATATCACTCGGTTGCAGCCACTCAAACATCAGGGTGCGGCGCTGCTCCCGCGATAGGGAGAGGATACTGGCCGTAAGGCGTTCCATCTGGGCCACCGCACTGTCAATCATATCCATAGATTCGGGGATGTAGTGGTTCACAACAGCGGCCTGGCTTCCACCGCCGCTGTACGCGCCCGCCGCTGCAAGGCTGGCACGCACCTGCTCATAATCCGCTCGCAGCTCCTTCAAAAAGCCGCGCATACTGGCCACCGGGCTGCGTAGATCGTGCGAGACGATGCTGGTAAAGTTCCGCATTTCCTCATTCGCCACCACCAAACGGCGGTTGCTGGCTTCTAGCGCGGCGGTGCGCTCGCGCACGCGCTCCTCCAGCGCATAGTTGACCCCCTGTAGCTGGCTGCGCGACAGGGACATCTGCCGCACAAAAGCGTTCACCGTTTGCACGGCTGGCCGGAACACAAACGCGGCCTCGATCAGCAGCACCACCAGCGTGACCAGCAGCAGCCCTAACTCGATAGTCCGCAGCCGTGCCAACTGCGCTTCAGACTCGGCCTCGTACAGCGCCACCACATCTTCCATAATCTGTGTGTAGCCGTCTTCATTGAGCAAAATCAGCCCCAGCAGCACCTCATCCAGCCGCACACAGCTAAAATCCCGGTTCACCCCCGTTGAGGTCGCGCACGCTTCTGGCAGGGCGTCCATCCCGCTAAAGATAGACGTGGGAGCATAGGTTTGCAGCCCGTCCAGGCAGGCGAGGTTGCCCCCCTCAAAGCCGTTTAACAGCAAAAAGCACTGCGCCGCCGCCCGCATCGTCTCATACGGCAGTTCCACCTGTGCCAACTGTGCCGCCACCGCCGCGTTGTTAGCCCCCGGCAGGCCCAGCAGCGCATCCCCATAGCGCAGGCCGTTCTGCGTGCGCTGCCACAGCGCCAGCGCGTCGGCCAGTTCTTGCAAATAGTTCACATTCGAGATAGGGTCGCTGTCCTCATGAGCAGCCAACACCGACTTGGTAATGCGTTCGCTGAGCGCGATTTGCTGCGCGGCCACGTTAATCACCCGCGCATCATCGGCTTGCAGTTGCAGCGTGCGCTGGATGAGAACCTGCCCGATGATGGCCAGTGCCCCCACCAGGGACAGCGCCAAAATGTACCGCTGTGTCAGGTTGTGGGGGGCCTGTTGCAATTGTCGTAGGTCACGCGAAGGAAGGGTTTGATCTGCCATAGTGCCGTGCCTTTCGTGGGCGTCCGTGGCCATTATAACGCATCATAAAAAGCGTATTAAGGAACGTGAAGGTTTCTTAACGAATGCGCGAGGGGGCAATTTGCCTCACCGATTTGGCAGCCATCGGGTAAGATCAGGTGACCCTTCAACTTCCGATATGTGTAACAGATAAGGTGAAAAGCTTGTGGAACCGATCACACTAACCGATGCAACACTCGATGAAACGCTGAACACGGATAACCCCGTCTTACTCATCATCACGGATGGGACCGGGTTACGTGGCGACTTCAACACCGCCTTTCGCAAGGCAGCCGGTGAAAACAACGACATCGTTTTTGCCCGCATCAACCCGGCGCAAAACCCCCAGGCCGCCCAGTTTTTTGAGGCGGGCAGCAAGCCGGTGATGGTGGCCATGCACTGCGGCGAACGTGTTGTGCGGCGCAGCCGCCCCTGGGGCAGTGATATTCCGTCGGCCATTGAAGCGCTGAAGGCGCGGGCCTACGAGATGAGCCGGGAAGCGGCTGCCGAGGCGGCACAAGCCACCCCACCCGCCAATCCATCGACTACTGAGGAGCAAACCCTGATGTTTAACGCACCCGTTGCCGTAACAGATGCCACCTTTGAATCTGAGGTCATCAACGCTAAACTGCCCGTCCTGGTGGACTTTTGGGCAGAGTGGTGTGGGCCATGCCGCGCAGTCGCCCCCATCCTGGACAAGCTGGCCGAGGAGTTCGCTGGCCAGGTGAAGATTGCCAAGGTCAACGTAGACGAAAACCCGGCCCTGTCGCAGTCCTTCCAGATTATGAGCATCCCGAACATGATGGCCATCAAAAACAAGGCTATTGTGTTTAACCAGCCCGGTGCCCTGCCAGAACCGGCCCTGCGTGACCTGATCCAGCAGTTGATTGCGCTGGACGTGCCGCCCGCAGAGGGCGAACAGGCCCCGGATGTGGTGGACGAACCCAGCGGCGACTAACCCGCGCCGGTAACGTCCGCAGCACCTTCCTCGCTGCCTTCGCCAACAGGGGACGCCGGTTCGCCCGCGTCCCCTGTTGGGTTGATGATGCCCAAGCGTTCATTCAAAACGACGCAGCCCTAGCCTACAACGGCCACTTCGCCCCCAGTTGCGCCTTGAGCGCACCCACCAGGGCGGTGTGCAGGGCCGGGTTGCCGTTGGTGGCCACAAAGCCCAGCACGTCCAGCTTGGCCCCCACACTGAAGTCAACCGGCTCGCCTGCGGGTCCGGTAAAGGTGCCGCCTGCGGCCAGCACCAGCGCCGCCCCCGCCGCATGATCCCATGACCTGTGCGGGTTTGCCTGGATGTCACGGGGCAGGCGCACAAACACATCACCATACCCCGCCGCAATCATCGCGTACTTCAACTGGCTGTCGTACAGTTCCACATGGGCGCGGCCAATGCCCGCCGCCGCCCGCACGCGCACGGTTTCGGCCATTTCTTCGCTGGCCAGCTTGTAGCTTTCCATCACGCGCAGGTTAGCATCAGCCGCACCGCGCCCAGAAGCCCCCACGCGGCGCACGTTGCTGCCGTCTAGCGCCATCGCCATCACGCCGCCGCCGTCCTTTGCCGTGTAAACGAGGCTGCCTTCCGCATCTATGGGCGAGTGGGGCATCCCGATAACGCCGTGTGCGGGTTGCCCATCCACCAGCAGGCCCACGCAGATGGCATAATAGCGCCTGTTCACAAAGCCCACCGTGCCATCAATCGGGTCGATCACCCATGTGCGGGCCGCGGAAGCCCCCTGCCCGTGATCCAGCCACGCCACCACCTGTTCTACAGTCACCGCCTGGCCGATCAACACGCCAACCAGCCCGGCCAGCCGCGCCTGATCTTCCGGTGCAACGAGTTCCTGAAAGGCCGCGCCACCTTCTTCTGCGATGACCGCATCGCCGGGGTAGTGTTCGGCAATCGTCCGGCAGATGATGGCCTGAGCGCCGTAGTCTGCGATAGTGACCGGGCTGGCATCACCCTTGCCGCTCACGTCAAAGCCACCTGCCTGCACCGTCTGGCACAGTTTGGCCGCCTGCTGCACAGCGCTGATGATCGGGTCAAGTGGGGTCATAAATAGCTCCTGGTGGGGTTAGGCAAAGCACAAAACGGGGGCCATTGTAGCGCAAATCCAGTGCGGGGGAATGCGAGATATGGGGCAGTTCAGGGTGATTGCAAAGTCAAGGTTTCACGTCGCGGGGGCAGCGTCCCCACACCCCTGCAAAGGGTTGGTACCCTTTGAACCCATGCTTTCGGATACAAAGCGTCCGAAAAGGCAAGTTTTTGTTCACTTTTTTCAAAAAGTGACGGGTTCGGGCAGCGCCCAGTGATGAGCCATACAACTTTGCAAAAGCCCTGTGTGGCGGTTCAGGGCAATCGCGTTCTGAGTGACTCGCTCTCGCCCACAGCTTTGCGCGGCCAGGGCGAAGGGCAAAAAAAGAGGCGCGGGGGGTGCGCCCCTGGCTGTTAGCGGACGACGCTTTCGAGGGTGCGGCCTTGCCGCTTCAAAAACGCTCTCAGGCCGATGCGGTCAATTGTCTTGAGTTCCTTGACGGATACCTTCACGCGCACCATGCGTTCCAACTCCGGCACATAAATGCGCTTCCACTGAAGGTTGGGGTCCTGGTGTTTACGGGTAGCCTTCAACGAGAAGGGGCGATTGTTACCGTAAAGCGGCTTCTTTTGGGTCACTTTGCGTTTGTTTGCCATGTTGATTGAATCCTGTAGGGCTGGTTTTTTGAGCAGAACAGCACACAACTATAGCGGAACGCGGGTGCGTTTTTAAGGGCAAACCTAGCTCACGGGCAGGCGCACCACCCGAAAATCATCAAACACGGGCGTAAAATCGTCGCTGGGGCAGGTGTACAGGCCCACCGGGCCACGCGCCGCTTCCGGCAGCAGCCGCTCCGCGATTTGCGACCCGTCTACCAACACAGTCACCACGCGCTGCTGCACGCGCACTTCCACCGTATAGCGCCCGTCTGCATCATAGACGCGGGTCATCAACTGGTCGGTGATGGCCGTTTCACCGTCCACCAGCCACCACAACGCCCCGCCCAGCCCAAAGTTGATGAACAGCCGCCCGCCGTCACCATACCCGGTGACCACCGCAAACTGAGCGCTGGGGTTTTGTGCCGTGACTTCTACCGCGAAGTTCTGCCAGCTATCGGTGCCCACCAGCAGCGTGCCCCCGCACGTATCGGACAGGGCCAGCCCGTCCAGGGTGCGCCAGCCGCCGTTGTTGGCCCAGGCCGCGTCCAGTCCGTCCTCGAAGTCATCCGCGAAGAACAGATTAAAGCGGCTGTCCGCAGCGGTTGCCACCGCGACCTGGGTCGGCTCACTGCCCCCGGACTGGATTACTGGCCCGGCCTGGCGGGCATTCACAGTGGCGGCGGCCTGCGTGCCCAGCGCCAGCCGTGCAAATTCCGTCGCGGTGGCGCGGCCCTGTGCAACCTGGGTGACAGCCGCGCCCGTTGCCTGCACAGACTGGGCGGCGGCGGTTTGCGTGAACGAGTCGCGCACGGCTTCCAGGGTGCGGGCGGCAGCCGTCGTCTGTGCTTCCAGCGCGACCCGCGTGCGCGTGGCATCAAACGCCACCGCAGCCCCCGTCGCCGTTTGGACGAGAGCGGTTTGCGTGCCCTGCACGTTGAGCGCTTCTTGGGTGGCGCGGGCATTGGCCTCGTCAATGATAGCCGTGCCTGTTGCAGCAGCGTTGGCGGCGGCCTGCTGCTGCGTTTGAACCAGAGCGGCTTCGCGGGTGGCCAGCGCGTTCTGCGTGGCCCGCACGAACACTGCTTCCGCAGTGCGGGTTTGCGCCCTGCCAGGGATGAACGGCTCGAAGTATTCCGGCGTGTAGACGAGCAAAAACAGCAGGCTCACCAGCGCGATAATCAGGCTCAGCAGCAGCCCGATGCCGAGGGCCGCCCACCAGCCGCCCCGACGCCCGCGCCGTTTGATGCGACGGCGCACTACTGGCGGTTGAGCGGGGTTGCCGGGCGGCGGCGGGATGATGTCCGGGCGTTTGGGCAGTGCAGCGGGTTTAGCAGCGGTGGGCTGGGTGTCCTCATCAGTGAGCGGCGGCTCGTGGGTGGGGGTGTCATCCGGTTGGGGCTGTTCCGGCAGGGAGGGTGGCTTTTGCATTGCGTCAGGGGTATCTGTGGTCAAAGTGTTGGGCAGCGGGTCAGGCGACCTGCGCCGCTGCCGTGGGTGGCTTAGTTGCCGTCGTCGCCCCAGTAGTCTACCACCAGCACTTTTTCAGCATGTGGCGACACCTTTTCAACAAACGCCTGGTGGGCCGGGTGGAGGCCAAAGGCGGCGCGGCCTGCTTCGTCCTTCCAGGTGACGGTGAAAGCGTGCGTGAAGCCGTCTTGCAGGCCCTCATTGCTCACGTCCTTGCCGCCGTCCATGCTGATGACGACATCAATCTGATCTTTGAGGGCCAGGAAGGTAGCGACCACATCCTGGATGTCCGCTTCAGAAGACGTGTCCTTAAATGCGAACAAAACAACGTGCCGTAAAACTTTTGCCATGAGAAAGAACTTTCTTTGTAATCTATACACCGGGTATTGTAACGACAAGCGGGCGGCAGGGCCAATTCTGAGTGGCTACTGCCAGGGCGATTGCAAAGTTGCACGGCTGAGCTTGCCGTAGCGCGTGACAAGCCCGTGCCCTAACAGCCCCATAATGCTATGCACCGTATACGCGAAACCGGCAAAGTGGGTGCAAATTTCGACCTGCATTTCAGCCTATTTTGCATATAATATGTTACAGCTTCAGTATCGTTAAACTGGGAGCCGCTCGTGTTCA
>DAOTTY010000056.1:0-2937 GCA_034437575.1 Anaerolineae bacterium
GCAAAACCCCTCGCCTAGCCGCGAAGCGGTGGTTGGGAGAAGGGGGTGAGGGCGTCATCGCCAATCATCTGAAATGCACCCCACACTACAGCCCCCTACCACCTTGTTGACGAAACGCATACAATAAGACCACGAGATGAGACACAGGTAAAGAACCCATGTCTACAGGAACCACTCAGCAATGGTTGCGCCAACAGGTAAAGCAGTTGCCCTCCGTGCGGAACGCCCACCCTTCACAAAACAGCGAAGCGGATTTAATCATCCGCACCTGGGTAGGTATGAGCGTCAAAGTCTACTTTTTGGATGGCGTGCCCAACCTGCGGGCGCTCAAGCGTGTGCTGCACGAAAACACCCGCACGTACAATCAAGCAACGATGTTCATCGCCCATCATGGCCTGATGCCCGACGACAAACACCGCCTCACGCCCGACGATTGGATGTTCGCCTTACATGAACTTAACAGTGAGCGCATCTATACCTTCATCCCCGGTGAACCGCGCTTGCAACAGGTTCATTTTGACCACCTACCAGGCGGCAAAGACCGCGAAGCCTGGCACGGCGGCGATGTTAAGCTAGAGCGGCTCCGCGTCCTCAATCAAACTGCTAAAACCCGCGCCCTGCGTGGCCAGTGGATGATGGCCGACTTCGGGCAAAACCCATATTGGCGCACATCTGACCAACGCGCACAGCGGCTCCGCGCTTACTACCGCGTGGGGCCACAAACCTTCACCTGGACGCGCTACGACATGGGCGGGATGCCCGGCGGTGCCACCGACGACGCGCTCCAACGCGCCCACATGGGCCAGCTAGAACGCTGCTACCAAACCCTGGGGATTGAACTCACCGCCACCCAGGATGAAGTCAAAGCGGCCTTTCGCAAGCTGGCCCGCGAGTATCACCCTGACGTGAGTAACCTTGAAAAGAGCGAAGCCGAAGAGCGCTTCAGGGAGATCAACGTTGCGTATGAGTACATCAAATCGAAACAGAGCTGGTCTTAGCTTCATTGCGATAGTTGCCATGCTGGTGATAGGAATCGCCAGCGGCTATGCCCAGCCTGCCGCGCCGCTGAGCTGCCCCGAATTCCAACCGCTAGACCGCTACCGCGCCGCTGCCTACATGGGCGATGTGTTCGATGCCCCCCGCTGGACGCCCGAAATCTTTCGGATTGAACAAAGCCGCTACTTCGTTCAATGGTATCCCCGGTTTGCCGATGCCAGTGTGTCGCTCGAATATTATCCCTTTCGCTGTGGTTACGGTGACCGGGAAGTCGAGCAGTTTTTCACACAGGCAAGCTATGACGCGCTGTTTCAGTATTACGAAAGCTGGGAACGCACCGGCCAGTGCAGCACCGACGCCCTGACGCTTCATGAGTTCGAGTTGATGTTTGAGGGCCGCCCCTACCAGTCACGCTATTGGATTCATCGTTACACCGGCAATCGTGTCGTGACGGTCAACCTGACGTTTGGGCAGGCAGAACGGGCCGACCTCAACGCCTACAGCGCAGCCCTGTTCCCGCAGTTGTCGTCATGTGCTTACACCTTCAGGGATGAACGCCCGCCGCTGGCACCGTAGACAAAGCCGCCAAAGTGGCCCACAATAGCGCCTATTCTGGCGATTCCACAACAATGCACTCCATACGGAAGGACTTACCATGCGCCGAATCTTCATCTTTGCCGCCATCCTGCTAACGTTCGGTATTGCTGCCGTCGGCACGCGGGCACAGGAACCCACGCCGTTTGTGCTGCCCACCCCCATCCCTGGCGATACCGTCTTTGGCACTATCAGCCGTGACGCCCGCTTTGACCGCTACGAACGTGCCGCCGAAGCATCCGGGTTAGCCGATGACCTATCGGTACGCAGCCGCACCTACACGGTATTCGCGCCGCGCAACTCAGCCTGGAACCCGCTGCTCAACCAGCTTGGCATTAGCTTTAACCAGCTTTTGAATGACCGGGCGCTGGTTCGGCGCATTGTGCAATATCACATCGTCGGCGGTGAGTTCAGTCTGGGCGATACCATCGTGCAGGGTGCCCCACTCAGTGTATTTACCTACAGCAACGACGCGCTCACCATCGACTTTAACGGCCAGCAAATCCTGCTCAACGGCGGTGAATCCGTTGTGATTGAGCCGAACCTGTTCGCTAGCAACGGCGTTGTGCATACCGTGAATAACCTGCTGCTGCCCCCAGGGATTTCCGCTCAGTTCCCCACACCCATACCGGGTTCGGCAGCGAGTGGCGCGGGCGTCCCGGCACCCACGCCCTACCCCGCCGGGTCAATCACGCAAATTGCCAGCGTTTCACCCGGCCTCACCATCCTGACGGCGGCACTGCAAGCCAGCGGCTTTGATGAAACCCTCGCCAGCCCTGGCAATTTCACCGTGTTCGCGCCGACGGATGGTGCCTTCCAAACGCTGCTGGCCAACCTCAACGAAACGCCGCAAAACCTGCTGCTAGACTTAAACCTGCTCAACACGGTGCTGCCCTTCCATGTGTCACCACAGGTTTACACCGCTGCCGACCTGCAAACACTCGGCTTTAACACGCTCGGCGCACAGGTCAACGGGGCGCGGTTAGGCGGGGGCCGCTCAGACCTGTTCACCATCCCAACCGTGAACGGCACGCCGCTGCCCCTCAGCATTGAAGGCAGCCGGGTTATCCTCAACAACGGGCAGGCTGCCGTGCTGTCTACGGATATTCAGGCCACAAACGGCATCATCCACACGATTGATAATGTGCTGGTGCCGTAGACGACACCCAACCAGAATTCAAAAGGGCGACTCATGAGTCGCCCCTACCTACGCATCTATTATCGGCGGTGTCGCTGCCTAATTCACCTGATCGGCCACCAGTACCGACTCAGGAATCGGCTTCAGGCCAGCCTCACCTGCCGGGCCAGCAGCCACCAACTTAACGCCGTCATTCGTCACCTCAACCA
>DAOTTY010000057.1:0-1835 GCA_034437575.1 Anaerolineae bacterium
CGATTCGGACGCCCGGCGCGGCAGATGAGGCGCGCGACGACGCGCTGCGGGCCTATCGGCTGAGCGGGGATGAGGGCACGCTGACCGACGCTTTCTCGCCCGACGACGCCAACCGTGTCGCCCGCCTGATGGACGCCTACGACGATGACGACTTCGCAGGGGTGATCTCAGCAGTACGTGCCGCCCGTGATGCCCATCCCGACGTGGAACCCGGCTCCACCCGTGCCCTGACCGCTGCCCGCAACCAACTGCCGCCGTCGCTGGCACAGATGCCGTCGTCGGATCTACGGGCGTTCTCGGAGGCATTCGGCGCTTTCGCCACAGCCCCCGCTGTCATTCAACCGGAGGCAACTGCACCTGCCATCTACCTCGGCAACCGCGACCAGCGATGTGATGCGGCAGTTGCCAACTACCGGGCAACAGGGGATGAAACCGGGCTGGACGACCCGTTCTCGCCGCTGCACGCCAGCCAGATCATACAGCTCAACGATGAGTACGACGACGATGATTTCGAGGCGGTCGTGCGGGCTGTTCGGCAGGTGCGGACCGACGACCCCGAACTGGAGGCAGGCTCTACGCGGGCCGTCCGTGCCGCCCGTCGCCAGCTCCCCGACCGGCTGCGCCAGATGCCGAGTGATGATTTAACCGCATTTTCCGCGATATTCGGGGCTGAGGCGGACACCCCGACCGTTGGACAATCGACGAAACTGCCGCCTAAACCGCCTGTCGACGCGAAACCGGTACCACTGTCGAATATTTTCAACGAGCAAGAAGCGCGTAACATCGCCAGTACCTTCGGGTTGGAACCGGATGAGCTGGTCATCATGCCCACCCGTGAGCCGCCCGCGTCTCCGGTCGTCGCCCCTCCCGCAGCAGATTCCGGCGCTGCTGAGTCAGATGCACCCGATCTGTCGATAGACTCACCGCAGGTCGCTTTGCCACCGACCCGTTCGGCATCGCCACCCGCTGTGACACCCGCCGTAGGGGGAACATCCCCACCGCTGACGACGATCTCGGGCATCGGACCGTCCACACAGACGCAACTTCGTGCGGCAGGGATTCAAACCGTGAGCGATTTAGCAGTCGCAGACCCGGCACAACTGGCACAGCTTCCGCGTGTGACGCAGGCACGGGCAACCGCGTGGGTCGCGGCGGCTACCGCGATGACCGCTGCCAATGCCAGTACACCGACGACGGCTACAGCACCTCAACCGCTATCGTCACCTGCCCAAACGGTACCCGTTACGCCACCGACACCTTCACCGATGGCGGAACAAGCCACTGCACCATCTACCGCATCCCCGGCGCAGCAGGTCAATGAGGAACCCCCTCCCCGCGATTACAGTCGCGTTGGATCACCGCCGCCTGCTGTCTCCGGTCAGCCGCCAATTCCGAACACGACAACACCCCAATCGGTAGACGAGGAACCGCCACCGCGTGACTACAGTCGGATGGAACCGCAACCCGCTACGCCTGCACCACCGCGCCTCGTTGAAACGCCTGTAACATCCCAACAGCCAACGGCAGCACCACCGCCGCGACCGACTGAAGGTGCGCCACCACCGTCACCAGTTGCACCTGCGCCTCAGCGCCGCATGGAAACACCAGTCCCACCCCAGCAACCAACAGCAGCACCGCCAAGACCGATTGAAGGTGTGCCAACACCGTTACCAGTTGCACCTGCGCCTCAGCGCCGCATGGAAACACCAGTCCCACCCCAGCAACCAACAGCAGCACCGCCAAGACCGATTGAAGGTGTGCCACCACCATCTGCTGCTCCAGTGCCACAGCGCCGTGTCGAAATACCAATTACACAACAACAGCCAGCGCCAGCA
>DAOTTY010000058.1:0-9167 GCA_034437575.1 Anaerolineae bacterium
ATGTCGTGGTGTTCCAGGTCTTCGCCGACGGAAAGCTCGATTTCGTCCTGCCAGTAGTTCACACTGACCAGGCCGCCGTCTGCACTGCCAGATGCATACCCAAATTCACCCTGAATCGGCAGCACAGACGAGAACTGGCCTTCGCTGCCCATCATTTTACCCGTGCGCTTTTCTGTGATGAAGACGTTGTGGTTGTTAACCTTGTAGGTTTTGCCCACGCTAATCTGATCCATTGGCGGAATTTGGCCGCGCACGCGCTCACGTTTGTACAGCGTCCAGTAGCCTTCGTCTTCTTCCAGCCAGTCCGGCGGAGCGCCGTCGTGCCATTCGATCTGCCATTCATCCCAAAAGCCTTCATCATAGGTATAGCGCACCCGCCCCAACACCGTGAAGCCGCGCCCCTTGATGACGCCCTGGCTGCCCACACTCAAGCGGGAGGGGTAGTCTGCGAGGCTGGCGGTTTTTCCGGCTGCGTTTAGGGTGCTGCTGCCACTGACGATATACGTCGAGCCGCAAAACTGGCAGGTAACGCTGCGGACGAACTGGTTTTCGATTTTGAGGGGGGCACCGCAAGAGGTGCAGTTCATTTCAATCATGGGGAGCCACCTGTAAATTTGACTGAGCATTAATCCACATCTACTGTATCATGTTTTGCCGAATGGTACCGCTGCCATGTCCCCAAAATTCTAGGGGATTGGGTGTGCCGATGGCCTACAGTCGGTGTTAAAATGGAATCAATAACATTCTTCTAAGCAGGTGAGTTTACTTATGGTTGCAGAACGTATAGATTTGACTCAAACCCTTATCGCAGACCTGAGCAAAGTTATCGGCGCGGCACAGGTGGATTTTGACCACATGACGCGGACGCTGTACAGCACGGATGCCAGCAACTACCAGATGATGCCTGTTGGTGTCACGTTCCCGCGCAATGCAGACGACGTGGTTGCCATTCAGGAACTTGCTAATAAGTACAAGGTTCCCGTTTTGCCACGCGGCGGCGGCAGCAGCCTGGCCGGTCAGACTGTGAACGAAGCCCTGGTCATGGACTTCAGCCGTCACATGCGCCGCGTGCGCGGCGTGAACGCGGAAGCGCGAACCGTGGACGTGGAAAACGGCCTGGTGTTGGGCACGCTCAACCGGCAGGTGGCCTCACTTGGGTTGATGTACGGCCCTGACCCGGCCAGCGCCGAACGCGCCACGATTGGCGGCTGCATCGGCAACAACGCGACGGGGGCGCACAGCATCCGCTATGGCATGACGGCGGACAACATCGCCCGCTTGCAGGTGGTGCTGCCCACAGGTGAATTGGTGTGGCTGGACGACAATCACCCGACACTGAACCGCTTGCGCGAAACCGTCTCTGATATGGTGGTGGAACACAAAGCATTGATTGACGCCCGCTATCCAAAGACGTGGCGCACGGTGGCCGGGTATGCGCTGAACAAAATTGACCCGGACGACGTGAACCTCAATTGGCTGTTCGCCGGGGCCGAGGGCACGCTTGGAACAGTGGTGCGGGCCGAACTCAAGCTGGTTCACCGCCCCGCACCGCTAGAAAAACGTCTCGCTCTGGTTCACTTTGACACACTCCGGGCGTCACTGGAAGCCACGCCGCGCATCCTGGAACTGAACCCGGAAGCCGTCGAACTCATGGATAGATTCCTGATTAATAAGACGCGCATGGCCTCTGGCTACCGCGATAAGCTGACCTTCATCGACGGTGACCCGGCCTCGGTGCTGATTGTCGAGTTTGTGGGCGAGAACAACGCCGAACTGACGGACAGGGTAGACAAACTGCAAGCGCACCTGCACAGGTTGGGCTATCACGGGTCGGTCACGATTGCCGAAACACCCGAACAGCAGGCCGACGTGTGGACGATTCGTAAGGCGGGATTGGGCCTGATTATGTCCGAACGCAGTGAGGCCAAGCCGATTGCTTTCGTAGAAGACGCCTCCGTGCCCGTGGAAAACCTGGCCGATTACATCACCGACGTAGACCAGATTATCCGCGAGGCGGGTACTGAATATGCGATTTACGCGCACGCCAGCGCAGGTTGCTTGCATGTGCGCCCCCTTGTCAACCTGAAAACGCTCAAGGGCCGCGAACAGTACCGCTCCATTGCGGAGCAGGTCACGGCGACGGTCATTAAGTACCAGGGCACCATCACCGGGGAACACGGCAAGGGCATTGCACGCGGCGAGTTCGGCAAACATTTGTTTGGGGATGAACTTACAGACGCCTTCCGCCAACTTAAACGTGCCTTCGACCCGGATAATCTGCTGAATCCGGGTAAAGTGGTTGATACACCTGCGATGGACGACCCAGCATGGCTGCGCTATACCCCGGCATACGAGGTCATCCCGTTGAAGACGCGCCACGACTGGTCAGCGGATAACGGCCTGGGTGGGGCAGTGGAGATGTGTAACGGCGCGGGCGTCTGCCGTAAAGAGGGCACCGGGACGATGTGCCCATCTTATATGGCGACGTTAGACGAAGCCCACTCCACACGCGGACGGGCCAACGCGCTGCGGGCGGCCATCAGCGGGCGGCTGCCGGATGGCGTTACGAGCGAAAAGCTCAAAGCTGTTTATGACCTGTGCCTCAGTTGTAAGGCGTGCAAGAGCGAGTGCCCGTCCTCTGTAGATGTTGCTAAGATGAAATCCGAGTTTTTGGCGCTGTACCACGACGAACACGGCACGCCGCTTACCACGCGGGTATTTGGCAACATCCACAAGATCAACCAGCTTGCCGGGATGCTGCCCGGACTGAGTAACTTCATGCTGCGTCACCCGCTTGGGCAGTGGGCGGCAAAGATGATAGGCATCCCCACACAGCGCCCGCTGCCGCAGTACAAGCCACGCTTTACGGCTAGGTTAACGGGCGAAGACTACCATGACGACCCGGACGCGGTGCTAATTATCGACACGTTTACGCAGTGGAACCACCCGGAGGTGGGGCAGGCGGTTCGCAAGCTGGCCAACGCGCTCGGCGTGAAGATCAATTACACCTGCTTCCCGAATGATGGGTGCTGCGGACGCCCGGCGATGAGCAAGGGCCTGCTGGACTATGCCAAGCGCATGGCCAATACCAACGTCCGCGAACTGTCAAACCTTTACCCGGATAAGCCGCTGCTGTTCCTTGAGCCAAGTTGTATGTCCGCGCTGACGGACGACTACCTCACGCTGGTTGACCCTGACTTGCAGCCTGCGGCGCGGCAGTTGGCAGCGCGGTGCGTCTCAGCAGAGGCGTGGCTGCTAGGTGAGTTGACGAAAAAGGGTGAGTCGCTTAATTGGGATGACATGCCGCGTGAGATTATGCTGCACGGGCACTGCCACCAAAAGGCGCTGTGGGGCACCGCAGAAACCCGCCAGATGATGGAGGCCATCCCCCATGCTGCTGTGACCGAAATTGACAGCGGGTGCTGTGGGGTGGCGGGCAGCTTCGGCTATGAGCATTACGACCTTTCGATGAAGATTGGCAATGACCGCCTGCTGCCCGCTATTGAAGCCAACCCGGACGCGATTGTGGCGGCACCGGGCACGTCCTGCCGCGCCCAAATTCACGACGCGGGCCATGCGGTACAGCATCCGGTTGAAGTGGTGGCCAACGCCCTGCGCGATTAACACACGCCATTGCTGGCTCGGTGTGCCGTTTGGCCAATGGCACACCCTTAGATGTGCATCTATGCGGATTGTAATACGTTACTTCAACCACGCAATGTATTCGCACATCCCGCCAATCCCTCTTATAATAAGATGCAACGTAGCCAGAATATACGAGGGGCCTGTGTGATGTCCACGAATAAAGCACAACAACCCAATCCATCCAACGAACAAGCCAACCCGGAAGCCACAGAGCAGGGGGAGGCTTTCAAGCTGGTACAAAAAAAGCCACCGCCAGAAGCCCAACCCGACGACCCCTATGCGTTTGGTAGAGATAAGGTGTTGGCCTACGCCTGGGAACTGTACGAGACCTACAGCAAGGGGTCGCAGGATCAAAAGGAAAACAACTCCAAAATTCGCCAGCAAGTCATCTGGCTGATCTTCGCCACTAGCGTTCTTGCCGTCGCGACGAACTTGCCCGGCGTGAATGCGTTGTTCCGCAGCGCAACAGTGACCGCCGCCGCCATTGTCGGTCTGCTGCCCGCTGCATGGGCACCCGTCATAACCCCGGTGTTTAACTTCCTTTTCGGCGGCAATACTCAAATTATCAGTGTGACTCTCATTATCCTGTCAGTGGCCACGACATCACTGCTCAACTATGCTTCTCAGTTCACACCGCTTAAAGCCTGGATTATGTACCGCGCCGGGGCTGACCGCATCCGCAGTGAAATTTACCTGTACCGGATGCACGCTGGAACGTATGTCAAAATGGGCGATGACCCCGACAATCTACGTGGCCGGTTCCTGGAACAAATTGAGGCGATTAATAAGCAGATTTACGAACTGGAAACAGCCCCGCCGTTCTTGCAGCTTGCCGGGGGCGGCACCCAGCGCTACCGAATTTCCAACCCGCGCTACATCTGGCAGTGGGTGCTGGCCCCCTTCCGCTTCAAAAGGCCGCGCCGCGAGTTCACCGTTGCCACCATCAGCGTGGAGGAACAACGCGGCAAAAAGCGACTGCCGGGGCGCTACTATGCAGAACATGACGACGGCTTTAACTCCCTCACTACAGACGCTTACCTGAAGTACCGCGTCGTCCCACAGCGTGACTGGTATGTGAAGAAGGTCTATGAAGACTACGAGAAGATCAAAGACTGGCGCTCCGTGCTGCTGATTATGGGGGGGGCCAGTGCTGTACTCGCGGCGGTCAGCCTTGAACCCTGGATTGTGGTTTCTACAGCCGCCGTCGTCGCCATCAATACGCACCTGCAACTGAACCTGGTTGGCAGCACCTACGGCACCTATCACCTTACGGCAAGCCGCCTGGACTCTGCCATTGTGAAATGGGAAAACATGCCAGAATCTGCACGCCAAAACCAGAGCGAAATCAGCAATTTTGTTAACACGATTGAGGGCATTCTCGAAGACGAGCGCTCCGTCTGGATTCAACAGGCCAGCCAGGCACAAAAGGAATCGGAGCAGTCGCTCATCAAGGGTGCCGGCAAGCGCGACGGCCTCCCGTCCCTTGACCTGAGCTACATTGATGACAGCTACAAAAAGGTAGACAGCAGCGCGAATGTGACTGCCGACGGTGTGGTTCAGCACAAGCCAGACGACACCAAACAGGGTGGCGGTGCTGCCACCCCCCCGGCGGCGGCCAACCGCACATCTAACAGTGAGGCCAGCAGCGCTACCCATACGGATGCGAAACCCACAACTACCGCTGATTCATCTGGTCCACCGCCCAACCCCGCCGGGTAACCCCTTCACGTTGACGAACGCCGCCGGGTGCCGCCATCAGGTGCCCGGTTGTGTCGTCGCACCTCACCCAACAACAATGTATGGTACCCCACAGACAGAGCGTCTGACGTGTGTTACAACTTGCACCAATAGCACACAGCAATCCGAAAGGACGTACCCCACATGCAACTGGGAATGATAGGATTGGGTAAGATGGGCGCTAACATGACAACGCGCCTCGCCGAAAACGGCCACCCACTCGTTGTAACCGACCTCAATGCAGAGGCGGTAGAGCAAGCCGCTAATCACGCCAATGTCACTGGCGCTGCTGATGCTGCTGACCTGGTTAGCAAGCTAGACGCCCCGCGCAGCGTTTGGATTATGGTTCCAGCAGGTGACCCCACTGAAAGTACCATCGACGCCCTGGCCGACCTGTTGGCTGAGGGTGATACCATCATTGACGGCGGCAACAGCAACTACAAAGACACCATCCGCCGGGCAGAAACTTTAAAGGAAAAGGGCATCTACTTTGTGGATGTCGGCACCAGTGGTGGCGTGTGGGGCCTCAAAGAAGGCTATAGCATGATGGTCGGCGGCGAAGATGAGCCGGTCAAGCGGCTGACGCCTGTGCTGGAAACACTCGCCCCGGCTGCGGATAAGGGCTGGGGGCACGTTGGCAAAACCGGAACCGGTCACTTCGTCAAGATGGTGCATAACGGCATTGAGTACGGCATGATGGCCGCCTATGCTGAAGGTTTTGACATTATGAAATCGCGCGAGGACTTCGACCTGGACATGCACCAGATTGCGGAAATCTGGCGCTTTGGCAGCGTCGTTCGCTCGTGGCTGTTGGATTTGACCGCCGACGCGCTCAGCGAAGACGTGGAACTGAGCCGCATTGAAGGGTACGTTAGCGACAGCGGTGAGGGTCGCTGGACGGTTAATGAAGCGGTAGACCAGGCGGTGCCTGCCCCGGTGATTACTGCCGCGCTGTTCAGCCGCTTTGAAAGCCGCCGCAGCAACACCTATGGCAATCGTGTGCTGGCAGCTATGCGGAACCAGTTTGGTGGCCATGCCGTGAAGAAAAGTGGGGAGTAGACCCGTCTATGGATAACGCAGTAACGATCATGATCTTCGGCGCTTCCGGTGACCTGACCGAGCGCAAACTGATTCCGGCGTTGTATCACCTTCAGCAAAAGGGGCGCTTGCCACAAAACTACAACATTATTGGCAACAGCCGCAGCGAGTTCAGCCACGAGGCATTCCGCGATAAGCTGCTGAAGGCCGCCCGCGATCACGTCCAAAACGGCTTTGATGAGGCCGCGTTCAGCGCTTTCGCGCAGAACATCTGGTATTTGCCGGGTAACGTGAAAGACGGGGCGTTCTACGAGCAGTTGAACGCTTTCATGAGCGAGCGCGAGAACGGCACCTCGAACCGGCTGTATTACCTATCAACGGCACCCTTTTTGTACGAACCTATCATCGAACAGCTTGGCGCAGCGGGGATGAACAAAGCACAGGACGGGTGGCAGCGTGTTGTGATCGAAAAGCCGTTTGGCTATGACCTGGAATCGGCCCATGCGCTTAACGATAAGGTTCACCACGTTTTCAAAGAAGATCAGGTCTACCGCATTGACCACTACCTGGGCAAAGAAACCGCGCAAAACATCCTGTATCTGCGCTTTGCCAACACCATCTTTGAGCCGATCTGGAACCGCAACTACATCAACCACATTCAAATCACCGTAGCCGAGTCGGTCGATGTGGGCCGCCGGGCAGGCTATTACGACACGTCTGGTGTAATGCGCGACATGTTCCAAAATCACCTGCTGCAACTGCTAGCCCTCACTACAATGGAGCCGCCTACATCCTTCAATGCCGACGCGCTGCGTAATGAAAAGGTCAAGCTGTTACAGGCGGTCTACCCGGTTGAGATGCAAAACACCGTTCGCGCCCAGTATGACGGCTATTGCGGCCTGGAAGGGGTTGACCCCAGCAGCCAAACGCCCACCTTTGCCGCGCTGAAGCTGTTCATCGGTAACTGGCGCTGGGATGGTGTGCCGATTTACATGCGGTCGGGCAAGGCCATGCCGCTCAAGACGAGCGAAATCACGGTGCAGTTTAAGCGCCCGCCCCACATGATGTTCCGGCGCGGCATTGAAAAGACCATCGAGGCCAACCGCCTGACGATTCACATCCAGCCGAATGAGGGCATTGACCTGGGCATTGAAGCGAAAATTCCCGGCACCTCAAACGAGTCGCGTCATGTGCTGATGGACTTCCAGTATGACGAGACGTTCGGAGAAAATCAAATTCCCGACGCCTACGAGCGCCTGATTCTGGACGCGATTCAGGGCGATGCGGCGCTTTTCTCGCGCAGTGACGGCATTGAAGCACAGTGGGGCATCGTGGATCATGTTATCAACGGGTGGGCCACTGCCGCCGACGCGCCCGCGCTCGTTAATTATGCGCCCGGTAGTTGGGGACCGCAAGAATCTGACGAACTGCTGGCCCGTGCCGGTCACCAGTGGCACGTTCACGATCACTAGGTCGTTTGTCGGATTGCAACACGGCAAATTAGAGCGATAATGCAGCGGACGGGGGTTGCCCCATCCGCTTTTTTACTCTGATGGTGCTAGAACGCTGAGGACACTGATGCCAAACATCGAGATATACGGCGACAAGGCCAATTTAGTTAAAGCCGCTGCTGACCTGTTCGTAGAGCGGGCGCAGGCTGCAACCAAGCGCTTTACGGTTGCGCTGGCGGGGGGCAGCACCCCACTGCCCGTTTACGAGCTGTTGGCAACAGATGCCTACGCCCCGATGATTGACTGGAACACGGTTCACATCTTCTTTGGGGATGAGCGGGCCGTACCATCCACGCACAAAGACAGCAATTACAACGCCATCCAGGATGTGTTGTTGGGCCATTTGCCCATCCCGAAGGAAAACGTTCGTCGGATGCGTGGCGAATTGGGCGCAGAAGAAGCCGCCAAAGACTACGGCCTGATGCTCAAGGACTTCTTCGACGATGGCCCGCCCGCATTCGATTTGCACTTGCTAGGTATGGGCGGCGATGGCCACACGCTGTCGCTTTTCCCTGGTGTGACGAGCGCCCTCGAAGAACACCACCACCGCGTCGTTGCCACAGGCGACGACAAACACGACCACCCGCGCATCACCCTGACCGCGTGGGCCGCGAACGCCTCCCGGTTGATTGTTGTACTCGTTGCGGGTGAGGGCAAAGCAGAGGTGCTGCGCGATGTGCTGGAAGGGCCGCACCAGCCGCATAAATACCCCATCCAGTTGATTCAGCCCACAGACGGCGAACTCCGGTGGATGGTGGATAAGGCCGCCGCCGCCAAGCTGACGAAGAAGGTCTAATTTGTGGGTTAATAGCCATCCCAGTAGCGGTCGATGGCGTCCTGCGCGTCTTCACCGCCTAACCGCACTAACACCTGATGCGCCATCTCTCGCGTCTCCCAGGTTTTGCCGTCACGCAGCACGGCAATCACCTGTTGTGTGATAGCCCGTGACGCGGGGGAGTCTCGGCGGCGGCCCATGTTGACTAATCCCCACCCGGCATTGGAGCGCACGTTATAGGCTGGGTCTTGTAGGGCGGCCACCAGCGCGGATGCTGCTTCGACGTTGTTTAGTTGATCGAGTGCCCATGCCGCCGTCGCCCGGACTTCAGGGTCGTGGTCGTACAGCATCAGGGCCATCGCCGCAGAAGTAGCACTCAGCAGGCGATTACCACCCACCATGAACAGGGTCATACGTCGCACCTGGGCGTCGTCATGATGCAGGTTGCCTAATACACGGTC
>DAOTTY010000059.1:0-9032 GCA_034437575.1 Anaerolineae bacterium
TTATTCGCGTTCGCCAATGGTAACTGGAATCGTCGCCATTGCGCCGCCACGCACCACTGTGAGGTCAATCTGCTGGCCGACAACATCCCCAACGAGCATAGACAACAGGTCTTCCATGCTGCGTGCCGGATTGCCGCCCATCGCCACAATCACGTCGCCCAGCAGCACGCCGCCCGCACCAGCAGGGCTAGACGGCTCTACCGAGGCGACAAGTAGCCCGGTTTCCTGGTCGGCCTGTTGTGCGGTGGCTTCTGGCAGGCGTACCGTCTGGGCGGTAACGCCCAGGTAGCCGCGCTTGATATGCCCGTCCTTCATGAGCGCTTCGCCTACGCGCTGCACGGTTTCCGTCGGAATCGTAATGCTGGTGCCGCGCATCAGCGATGAGTTGTTGATGCCGTACACAGCACCGCCTGCACTGACGAGCGGGCCGCCGCTAAAGCCGGGGTACATCACCACATCCGTTTGGAAGTAGCGGTCAATGCGGCCCCCGCCTTCAATCTGGAATGAGTCGCCCAGGGCGCTCACAACGCCGAGGGTGGCCTGGACGCTTTCACCGGGGCGGCCCAATGCCAGCACCAGATGCCCCACCTTTGCGGCCTCTGACGTAACCCAGTTCGGCACGGTGAGGCCGGTAACATCGGCTTTGATGATGGCAAGGCCCGTGCTGGGGTCACGCCCAACGAGATTGGCACTAACGTCGTCGCCGTTGGGCAGCCCCACGCGGATGTCTTCCTCGCGGCGAATGATGTGGTTTGCTGTGACGATCATGCCGTCTTCGGTCATGACAACGCCGGTTGCCGGGGTGCGGCGGCGGGCCGCCACGCGGACGATGCCCGCGCCGACCGTTTCGACCAGTGCAGCCATTTCGTTAGATACAGTTTTGAGTGTGTCCATGTCGTGTGTTCCCGATCACTTGTGGTTTGCTATGTGCAGTATGATCGCACAGTGGGCGCAATGGGAACATTACCCTTCATGGCAGGGGGCACCTGTGCTTTGGGGTAGGTCAGGCGTGGCATGTACTGGCTTCAACGCTGTTGACCTGTTCCAATGGTCAGGTTAGCGGGCCGGGAACACGTCGTAGATAGCTTCTGCGGCCAGTTGGTGACTGTAGGCGCTGGGGTGGCTGTCAAACACACTGGCGACCACCCGTGACAGCGGTTCGTTTTTCAAGACCTCGCCCATATCGACGACGGGTACGGCTTGCTCATTGAAAAAGCGCTCAATCTGGTCAATGTCGGCCTGGGACTGCTGAATACGCCCCAGGAACGGCCATGCCACCACAATCAACTTGGCTTCTTGTGCGGTAACGTGATCGGTCAGGGCTTGGAGTTCCGCACTATGGTTTTTCCATGTCTCCTCATCTTTGAACGCGGCAATCAGGTTATCAAAGTATTCGCCGCGTCGGTCTGGGATGGCCAGCGAATACCAGATCAAATCTGCAAGGTAAAAGCGTTGCGACAACCAAATCAGCGCAGAGTTCGTCTGTTTATAGGCCAGGGGGGCGACAACACCGGTATCAATAGCGGCGGGGTGAATGTCATTGAGCATGTACGACAGAACAACATAGTCTGCTTCAATGGGGTATTCGCGCAGCGCATCAAGCTGCTGTTGTGTGGTCCATCCGCGCCATGCAACGATGCTCGTGGTGTAGTCCGGGCCGAGGCGTTCGACAAGTTCATAGTTGAGCAGATCATCAACGCGCTTGACGCCATGCCCCGCAGCAAAGGAATCGCCCACCGAGGTGATGTGAAACACCCCCGTTGGCTTGTTCACTGAATAGTCACGGTAGCCCAGTTCGTTGATAGGATTCCAGTACAGTTCAAACCAGCGCATAGACCATAACGTACCGCCGCCGCTGTCCGTTTGCACCAGCAACATCCGCATACCCAACTCGGCAAAAAACAGAATAAACAGCACTGTCGTGACTGAAATCAACGGGCCAGTAAAGGGGTTGTTTTTGAGGTGGCCGCTTGCCTGTGGCGTTGCTTCGTAGCCCAAAACAAAACTTACCCCCCAAAGGCCCAGCGCCAGTATCCACGCATCAAATGGGCCAATATCCGCATAGGCGGGCTGCATGACCATAATCCAGCCGACCAGATACGCGCTCACGCCCAGCAGCAGCAGCAGCCACAACAGGGCAGGCCGCCGCCGCAACCACAGCAGCGGGGCCAGGTAGCGCCGCAGATCATGGTGAGCCGGGCTGTGCAGGTAAGTTAGCCCCCACATCACCGGCAGCGTGATGGCTGCGGCGGCTAATGCCGCCCATCTCAGGCTGCTGGCTGTGGCGAAGGCGCTCACTAGCAGCCATGCTGAAACGCCTGTGTAAAACATGGTGAGGACAACGAAATAGCGTTTGGGTGCTTGGTGGGCCGTCCGCGCACGGGCTGCGCGGGGCGGCTCGGATGGTGTGGAAACCTGCGTCATAGATGGCGTGCCCTGGTGAGAGCGCCCCCACTAACTCAGTCTACATTTAGGAATGATTTATACCCAATTGTGGCAAAAATTGCACGCCCCGGCATACGTCAGGCGCGGCGCAGCACCCGCACCAAGAAGATCAAGATGATGGCCCCAACAAATGCCGCTAGCAACTGCTGCGCGTTGATCTGGATGGCGAGCAAAGCCGGGATTTGAATGCGGAACAACTCAAACAGGAAGCCGCCGATCAACGCGCCGACCAGGCCGATGAGTGTATTGAGCAGCAAGCGGTTGCGTGTGCCGCGCTGCATCACGCTGGCGGCGGCTGACCCGGCAAGCGCCCCGACGATGAGCCAGACGATAATTGTTGAGAATGGGGGTAGTACCACAGTGATGCCCTCCGAGGTGTGCGTTGTAAAAGTGAATTGACAGTTGCTTATTTTAGCCTGGTGGTGGCGCGTGCTGTACCGGACGGTGGTACTCTATTGTGGTGACTGATCGTGAAAACAAAGTGACCCACGGGGCCACTTTTCGATGTACTGCAATGTGCCGGGATTATTGCGATGTGCCGTTGATGAACCCGACCTTGCCACGCTGCTTGAGCATGTCGTCGCGGGCGTCGATTTGTTCGCGCAGGCCGTCGAACGATTCGCGCAGGATGCTGACGGGCAGTTCGTCTAAATCACGATAGGCGACCTGCGTGAGAGCCTGTACCGCCACCTCTCGGATGAACGCGCCCGGATAGCCAACCAGGTCAGGCACCATTACAACGTGGTCATCCTGCCACATCTTGCCCAGGTACTGGCGCAGCATCTTCTCGGCGTCTTCTTCGCGTTTGGTTTCTGGCACCACGAACACCCGATCCAGGCGACCTGGACGCTTGAGCACACGGTCGTCAATGGCTTCGGGGTAGTTGGTCGTGGCAATTAGCAGTGTGCCCTTATCATTTACAGACGCCTCGTTGCCGTCTAACACATTGAGGATGATCGCCTTTTCGTTGTCGTGCAGATAGGCGTCCAGTTCCTCCAAAACAATCAGCGTGGGCAGTTCTGACGATGATGCTACCGACAGCGCATGGTCGATTTTGTCAAACGTGGAGCCGTACTCGTCCCCCTGCTTTTTGTGAGCGCTGCTTACATAAACAACGAGGTACTTTTGTTCAAGCGCCCACTTGGCCAGTGCAGTGCAGATCATGGTTTTGCCGGTGCCGGGCACACCTGCCAACAATAGCTTGCGGAACGGCTTGAGTCCTAATTGGGTGTACACGCCTGCACCCTTTGCGAAAAACGACTGCACATCGTTGAAGATGTCCGACTTTAGCTTTTCCGGCAGGATGATGTCATCCCAGTTCACTTCCGGCTCAAAGGTTTGCTTGCGCCCACCGATGACCACCACGCGGGACGAAGGGTCCTGCGCGTAGGCCAGGCGCTCACATTCACTGTTGAACTTGGCAAATGCGGATGTGAAGCTGCGCGGCACCACCGCCATCACCACATAATACCAACCGTTGTCTGCATAGGGGGTGGCAACAATGGGCACGTTCAGCCTTTTGCCAGATGGCTCGTGGGTGAATTCAAAGACGAACCCCCCTGTTTGAAAGGTGATGTCACCTTTGTGGTCAAGCTGCTCGGATTTTGTCGTCACGGGGCAGTCCATTGGCGCATAGCTCGCAAAGCGGTAACCGTCGCCCAGGTTCATCTCGCGGTCAATCCGATTGAGCGCCTGCGCGTGGATACATTCCTCACGAACCCACACGGTTAGCAGGTCTTCATCGGGATAGCGGGCAATCCATTCAGCTTGCAGCCAGGCGACGAGGTTGTCTGCCTTGAGGGCAATTGATTGGTGTGAATCAGGTTCGCAGTAAGGCATAGGTTCGGTTCCGTCTGCATGGGTGAGCAATAGGCAAGGTTGTGCGGGCGAAACAAAGGCCAATTTACAGATGAATTATACCTGAAAATGGGGTGAAGTCTATAAAAACTTCTAGGGATTATAGGGGGTCATGAAGGGTTAGGTTTTGGGTGAGCATACCGCTCACCCAGGGGCAGCGTAAGGTTAGAAGGCGTATTTTTGGGCCGTGTGCCAATAGCGTGAAAAGCGCTTCAGGTCGAACGGGCCTTCATAATCGACAATAGGCCGCTCTGCCAAAATTTTGACGACGTGTTGGCGTTCCAGCTTGCCCGTCAGGCCCTTGAAACGCGGGCTGGGGCTGTCCATCACGACGATGCCATCAGCGCCTCGCTCATCTACAAATTGATTGACTTCGGCGAAAACGTTCCCACGCCGAATGACAACCTGCTGGGGCAGTTCTAACAAGCATTCATACATAAACAGGATGCGCTTGAGGCTGATGTTGTAGTCGTCTAACAAGTCGTCATCCCACACCCAAATGGCGGGCGCGTCGGGATAGTGGACGAAGGCGGGGCTGTTTGGGTTCAGGTTATCGCCGTGTATCCAGATGACCGGATTGCTTACGTCACCGTCGCCACGCGGGGGATGCAGCATCACTTTTTTGAGGCGCTGCTTGTAGTCGTTATCCACGTTGCCGGTGCTGCCTTGCCCGTTGGGGAACAGCCGCGCTGCAATCGCATCATAGCTGCCCTTGAACAGCGGGTCGGGGCGGGCGCAGCCGCCAAACTTTTCCAGGTATTTGTCCATGTTACTCTGATTGAAGATGTATGGTTTGCTGCCAAATGTGCTGGCGACCCACTGCCAGGATAGGTTGTTGCTGGCCGGGTCGCCATCCAGCAGATGTTCCAGGAACCAGGCCGCCCCTGCCTGCCACTTCACCTGCCGGAAGTGCGTCACGTAGGCTGCGAGGTACATCCGCAGGCGGTTGTGCAGGTAGCCTGTGCTGTACAACTCCCGAATCATCGTGTTGATGCAGGGCGAGTCCGTATCAGCATCGCGGATGTCCTGGGGCAGTTCGTCGGCGTAATCTTCCGCAGTAAAGCCCGTCTTCCAGGGTTCGATGTCTTCCCACACACCGTTACCAACCACTTCATACACCTTTTGCCAGTAATCGCGCCAGCACAGTTCATTCACCAGCTTCTCTGCTTTGCTCTCACTGGTGAGCGCTAACGCTTTGTCGCGCACATCGGCCAGGGGCAGCACACCATGCCGCAGGTACGGTGACAAATACGTGACATCGCCATCAAGGTAGTTGCGGGTTTTGGCATAGCTGGCCGGGTTGATCTTTTCCAGGCGCTCTTCGGCGGCAGCACGCCCCCCGCGTGTTTGCGGGATTTCTGCATTGCGGGCGGCGGCTTCAGGAAATTCTTCTTTAAGGTAGTTAATCAACGCCTCGCGGTCTTTGAAGTCCCGGCGCATGTTCAGGTAATCGAGGTTGTCCATTAGGCGGTTTCCTTGGTTTGGTCGGCCTGGTTGCGCCGCTTGCGGCAGCGGTCACTACAATACTTCACGTCGTCCCAATTCTTCTCCCACTTTTTGCGCCAGGTGAACGGTCGCCCGCACACCATACAGGTTTTCGTGGGCAGGTCTTGCTTCTTTTTGTGCTTCATAACAAGTCACTGGCTTGCTTACACCATTATAAACATAGCAAGGGTGCCTTATATGAAGGTTAACGGTGCCTAATAGGCTGAGTTGGCAATTTCAAACGGAAAATTCACAACTTTGTCTTGATTTGGTACGGCAGGCTGTTGTGCAATTTACGGTGAATCTGCTAAACTTATGCTTAACTTAATGATCTCTGGCGATTCTGTCGCCGTGTTTGCCTTTATGTGCAACTCACACAGTCGCTACGAACAAAGTTTGTAAAAAGGGATGACTATGGCAATACAAACGAACGGAAAGCCGACGAAAGTTATCGGGCAAAGCGGGGTGCTTGCCGAATTTGACGATTTGGTGGAACAGCTTCGCGGTATGTTGGACACGCTCGAAACGCGTGTGAGTGGCCTGACGAATGACATGCAGATCGCTGCTGAGATCTCAACTCGTGTGGCAAACATTCTGGACGTAGACGACCTGCTGCCGCAAATTGCGGAAGAAATGAAGACAGGCTTTGAACTGCACCATGTCAACATCTACCTGATGGATGACCGGGGTAAGCGATTGCCGCTACGGGCCTCGTCTGGTGAAGAAGGCCGCAGGTTGCTTCACCGCAACCACAGCGTGGATGTGCGCGACGAGCGTAATATCGTAGCCCAATGCGCCCAACAGCAGCACACCATCATCGTGAACGACACTCAAAATGATGACCGTTTCGACTTCAACGACCTCATTCCCGGTACGCTGTCCAGGATGGCTATCCCCATGCTGACGCAGGGGCGCGTCTTGGGTGTGATTGATATGTTAGGCAATGTGATTGACCGCTTTGACGACAGCGACGTGCGTGTGAAAACAACGCTGGCCGAACAGCTTGCCGTCTCTATTGACAGTGCGAGCGCGTTTAGCGAAGTCCAGCGTGCGCGGACGGAATTGTCTGACTCGCAAGACCTGCTGCAAGCTGTGCTGAATAATGTGCCTGCGCGTGTTTTCTCTAAAGACCTGAATGGGATTTACCAATTCTGCAATAACCTCTTCTTGCAAGACGCGGGCCTGGAGGCGATGGATGACATCATCGGCAAATCGGACTATGAACTGCCCTGGGCTGAGACAGAAGCAGAAGGCTTCCGTGCTGATGACATGGAGGTTATGGAATCTGGCGTAGCGAAGATCAACTTTGATGAAAAGCAGACCAACGCTGAAGGCCAAACCCGCTGGTTGCAAACCAGCAAGGTGCCCCTGTACGACAACGACGGGCAGGTTGTCGGTGTTCTGGGCCTGTATTCAGACATCACCGACCGTAAACGTAGTGAAGAGCGTGTGCAGCTTGCTTACGAAATCGGCCAGCAGCTTAACGCCGTGCAAGACCCAACCGAACTGCTTCAGTATACGGTTGATGCGGTTAGCCGGGCATTGGGCTACTACTACGCGCACATTTACCTGTTCGATTCGCAGCTCAACAGCCTGCGTGTACATGCTGGCCTGGGCCGCCCAGGTGCCATGATGGTGCGCGAAGGCCACAACCTGCCCATCGACGCCCAACGAAGCCTGGTGGCCAGCGCCGCCCGCTCGCTAAAGCCAGTGGTTGTGCAAGACGTGTATGAAAACCGCACCCACCTGCCCAACCCGCTCATTCCACGAACACGGTCGGAAGCGTCGATTCCGCTGTTCATTGGTAATGAGTTGCTTGGCGTGCTGGACTTGCAGGCAGATGCTGAGAATGCCTTCCCTGACGATGAGGTGCAACTGCTGGTCTCTATTGGCAACCAGTTGTCAATTGCGCTTTCTAATGCACGGCAGCTTGAAGCGACGCAAGACCGATTGCGCGAGGTGGAACTGCTCGGTGAGGCGTCACGCATCATCGCTGAGGCATACACACAGCGCGACATGTTGGAAGGCCTGCTGGAACTTTTGGCCACTGAATTTGGGGCCGATAACGCTGCCTTCACTGAGTATCATGCGGGCGTCAACATGTGGCAGGGGACGGCTGGTTATGGTATGGATCGTGAGTTTGTAGCGACCATCCGCAACCCCTATGCAGACTTCCCGCATGGCGTCAATGCCATCGAAGCGAACACAGTCGTGGCTGTGGACAACGCCTATGAGTATGAAGACTTCCCGATGGAGTATGTTGATAGCATCGGCATCAAGTCGGTAGTGGCGATGCCCGTGGTGGGGCGCAACGAGCGCATTGGTGTGGCCTTTTTCAATTTTAACACCGAGTTCCACACTTTTACCGACGGTGAAGTGCGCCTGCTGGAATCGGTGTCTCGTCAGGTGTCTACGGGTATCGAGGCCAAGCGTGCCCAGGAAGCCAACCTGCGCCTCGCACTCCTTTCGGATAACTCGACGGACTTTATCGGCGCGGCAGACCTGCAAACCCAGCAGATAACGTATGTGAACCAGTCCGGCCTTGATCTGTTGGGGTATAAATGGTCTGAGCTTGAAGGCCAGACGATCCATACGCTGCACACCGAAGCTGCCTTCAACAAGATTCTTGAAGAAGGTATGCCGGTTGTGCTGCGGGGAGAAACCTGGACGGCCCAGACGGAACTGGAACGCAGAGACGGTACGGTCATCCCGGTTGAGCAGCAGATTTACATTTTGAAGGATGCTGCTGGTGAGCCAGTCGGTATTGGTACGGCTATGCGCGACATTCGTGAGCGCCTCGCTGCTGAAGCGCAGCGCGAGCGGGCCGCTGAGCAGTTCCGCCAACTGGTAGACGCCGCGCCCGAAGCCATCATCGTGACAGACACCGAAAGCGGTCAGTTCGTTATGGCCAGCCAATCTGCCGCTAACCTGTACGAAGTCACGGTTGACGAATTGTTGCAATACAACGCGGCTGATCTTGCACCCGAGGTACAGCCGGATGGTCGGCTCTCAATTGAGGTGGTTCAGGAAACCATTCAAACAGCTATGCTAGGGGAGATTGCTGAGACGGAGTGGTACATCCAGACGGGCACAGGCAAGCTCGTCCCGACGGAAGTCCGTATTGTGAAGATGCCAGGAGACGCCGAAGGCAAAGAGCGTTTGCGTGTGTCGCTGACGGACATCAGCGCCCGCAAGGAAGCCGAATACGAACGCAGCCGCGTTTACGATATGTCGGTAGACATGAT
>DAOTTY010000060.1:0-17824 GCA_034437575.1 Anaerolineae bacterium
CTTCTCCTCGGCCTTCTTACGTCCTCGCGCTGAAAAGTTATCGGCTATGGGTACACCACTTTCCAATTCACGCATCACGTCCGGCAGGGCGACCGTCCCCGTTTGCTGGAACACCAGCAGCGCGTGGATGTGATTGGGCATCACGACGAATGTGTCCACGGTCACGGTTGGTTATTTGTGCGCGAGTTCGCCCCACCAGTGAACGAGCATGTCCCCGGCGGGTGTGGGGTGCATCTCGCCATCCCGCACCATCTGGATATGGTGTCGATCAATCTGAACTTTCGCAAGCGATCACTCCCCATCTTCTGGGAATTACGCCCGACGGCGATGACCGGTGCAGAGACACAAAAGAATCTGTTGAACCGTTGTAAACCCTTGATACCGTCCGATTGGCGTGTTGTCTTTCATGGGGACAACGAGTTTGGCAGTGTTGCCGTCATGGAGGGGTTGCGAGGTGAGCAATGGGAATTTATTTTAGGGCAGTCCACCAAACCCACATTTGGCAACACAATGCAGTTAGACTTCTACCATGCGCTGCAACCATGCCGTGAGCGCAGCGTTGTATTCGGTTTCGCGCTCAGCAAATGGCAGATGCCCTGCTCCTGAAATCATCATCAATTCGCTGTTGGGCACCTGCTCGTGGATCAATTGTGCCTGCGCAGGCGGCACAATCGGGTCACTGTCACCCTCTAGAACAAACGCTGGTACACTGATTTCACCCAGGCGCGCACTAATGTCGGTTTCGGGCATCTGCCGGAACCACACCAGCATGGCATCCACATCCAGTTGCTTGGCGGCAGGGTAGGAATCGTCAATGTTTGACTCAAATGTGGTGGCGGCGTACAGGGCGGCGGCGTCTGCCACGTAAAAACGTGTCGCATACACAAACGCACTGCGGCTGCGCCCCACCACCCCAAAACCCTGCTTGAACAACCACTCCCCCACTGCCCCCATACGTGCTAGGCGCTGGTAAAACCCTAATGCGCCCGTCCATTTGCCCTGGGCAAACCCACTGACGCTAAACAGCGCCCTGACCATTTTCGGGTGGTGAACAGTCATGTTGATGGCACTAAAACCGCCCGTGCTGTGACCACCGATAATCACGGGCTGGTCACCAACGAGCTTTTTGATAGACCCCGACGTAAGGTGGGCAATCAGTTCGGGTGTGAGTGCTTCTGGTGTCATACCGTCGGGGAAAACAGCAGGATAGTGCCCCGGCAGACTGAGCGAAATCCATTTCAGGTTGTCTTTTACGTAGGGGAGCTGCCCCGCATCCCAGAAGAACACGGATGAGGTAATGCCGTGAATAAACACCACCGGGATGGTTTCTTTGTCCTCGTTGTACAGCAGCGCAGACATTTTGTGCCCGTCAATATCGATCACGGATTGTCTTGGGTTTGCTACCTGGGCGAGTGTTGGCATTCAGATTTTCCTTTTGTGCGTATGATAGGCTTGATGTGAAATGGAGAAAATGCGAGTCACTGAACGAAAACACCCTCTAAGTTCAACACTCTGGCTGTTTCAATATACGTTTGCTTCAACGCTTCGCTAACTTCTGGCATGGTACCCTCCATTCAGACACGTATTGAGAGTTTACCAGCTTTCTGCTTTGTCTTTTACCTGGAATAGCCTTGGGAATGCTCGGTGTTGACCAGTTTGGCAAAGGTGCGGGCATTCTCAACAAAATCGTCGCTGTAGCCGTACAATCCGCCGGCCACGAGGAAGATCACGTCGTTCCCGTAAAACTGATACAGTTCCGGGATGCGGTTCAGCGTCATGCCCCCCCCCGGCATCGGGAAGATAGGTGGCAGGTGCGCCATCGGCTTAGTGCAGCCTGTTATGACCTGTTGGCACTGCGCCTGGGAGTACGGGAAGCGCCCGCCGTAGTTTACGAAGATTACAGCATCGGCCCCGGCCAGCCGCATCAACTGCCCATACGTCACCGTGGGGGCCATCCCGCTGCGCTGCGAGGTAACAAAGCCGCCCGTTAGCGCTGGATGCGCCAGCACAGGCAGCGCAAGGTCGTCGTCTTCCGCCAACATGCGGATCGCATCAAAACCCGTCAGGCCCCAACTAACCATCACGCCCCCCGCCCCCTGTGCTTTGGCAAAGCGCGCCCGCCCCTGAATTTCATCAGCAGGGGCCGTCACGTTGGCCACGTAGATGGCACTGCGTCCGGTTTCGCTGTTGGCCCGCCGAACGGCATCGGCACACTGGCGCACCCGCTCTTCAAACGGGCAAAACACCTGATCGGCCAACCCGTGATCGTCTTTGATAACGTCTATGCCGCCGAGCGCAAACTGATAGGCAATCGCTGCGAGTTGCAATGCGTTCAGGCCCATCGGTTTGAGGGCAGTTGCCAGCAGCGGGCGCGCTGGGATGTTGAGCAGCCTGCGCAGGCCGGGTATGCCATAGCGTGCCCCTTTGAACCTCGCCGTCATGCTGGCGGGCAGGTCGAAACGCACGACCTGTATATCGGCCTGCATACTGGTGTTGCCGAAAACCACGTTCATTAACTGCGTGAGCGTGGCCCCGGCAGTTTCGACGGCATAGCTCATCGTCACCAATGCAAAGTCGCCCCCTGGCGTGATGCTTTTCACCTGCCCGACGATATGTGCCGCCACATCACCTGACGGCACAATCTGCGCGGGCAGTTCAACGGTTTGTTCCAGCGCAATGCCCTGTGCAATGGCGTCCACGTCCTCACGGTAAACCCGATATTGCACGGTGAAGCGTTCACCGGATAGCTGCGGGAGGGATGTGTTTTGCGAGAAGGGCATTTTATTTCGCTTGGCTGGCGACGTGCCGGGTAACGCTGTGCATCAGGTCTTTCATCTGCGGGTAGGTGCCGATGTATTTATCCACAAAGAACTGATATTCTGCGTGACGGGCTGGGTTTGGCTCAATGGTGTCTGTCGTGCGGACCATTGCATCTACTGCGCTTTCCACCGAGTCGTAGACGCCTGCTGCCACCGCCCCGCAAATTGCAGAGCCAAGCAGGGCCGCGCTGTCTCCGGCTTCAGTCAGCGTGATGGGCACGTTGCTCACATCGGCGTGAATCTGCATCCAAAACGGACTTTGGGTCGGGCCACCCGTCGCAATCAACTCGTTGACTGCGTAGCCGTGTTCGCGCTGCGTGCGCAAAATGTGTTCCGTGCCATAGGCAATGCCCTCAATGATGGCGCGGTAGACGTGCGCCGGGGTATGCGCCAGCGTGAAGCCCCACATCATGCCGCGTGCGTCCGGGTCGGTAAGCGGGGTGCGGTTGCCCTGCCAGTAGTCCAGCACAATTAGCCCTTCAGACCCAACCGGGAGTTTTTCGGCTTCTTCCGTCAGCAGCGCAAACACGTCCGTACCTGCTTCGGCGGCCCGCTGCTTATAACCACCCCCGAAGTTTTCCACGAACCAGCGCACAACCGACCCGGTGCTGATCTGCCCGCCTTCCACCAAGTAGGTATTGGGAACGATAGCGTCGGTATAGGCCCCAAAGATGCCCTTGCCGTGAAACTGATGCGCCGAAATGCCCATGTGCAAATGCGATGACCCGGTGATGAACGCCATCTTGCCGGGCTTAACCACGCCCAGCCCCACCATGGCGATCATGGCATCCACACCGCCCTGCCCCACAGGGATGCCCGCAGGCAGGCCAAGCTCGTCAGCAACGTCTGCTTTGAGTGGACCGACAACCGCGCCCAGGTCAAGAATACGCTGCGGGAACTTCTCAAGCACATCGCCCAGGCCAATCCCCTCGTAAAAGTCCTGGGGGAAGCCGCCCGTGTGCCGGTCGTAGTACCAGCGCACACTCACGTTATCAATGCTGCCGGTCCACTCGCCCGTCATTTTTTGCGTGAACCAGTCGTTATACTCCCCAACGTACCTGGCTTTGGCCCAGTTTTCCGGCTCATTTTCCTTGAGCCACAGCGCTTTGCAGGGCATCCACTCTGCACTCACGTTGCCATAGCCGTTGTACTTGAGCGCCTCAAAGCCGCTGCCCGCAATCCGGCGCGCCTGTTCGCTGGCCCGCACATCCATCCAGATGACGGCAGGCCGCACCGGGTTGAAGTCTTCATCCAGCAGCACAACCGTACAGGACGTAAAGTCCCCGCCGACGCTCACAATCGACTCTTTGGGAACATTCGTTTTTTGCAGGGTGCCACGCACTGCCCCCACAATCGACTGCCACCATTCTTCGGGGCGCTGCTCTGCCCAACCGGGGTTGGGGTGCCGCAGCGGGTACTTTTCCGCATGGGAGGCGATCAGTCGGCCATCCAGGGTGAACAGAGCAGCGCGGGCGCTCTCGGTACCGCCGTCCAGGCTAAGAATATATTGATTGGTCACTATCACTCACTTTCAATAAGTATCGTTGTTGGCACCCACAAATCATATTTTGTATGGTCCACAACTGCAACACATTCGATGCAACGCCGTCGATTGTTCCTGTTGTGTCACCACTTTTATGAGGAAAAGTTAATGGCACCCGTCCACAAAATTTGTTATCACAGTTCGAGTCGAATGAGACAAAAAGAGGAATCTCATGAAAAAAATACTGAATAATCCCGAAAATTACGTGCCAGAAATGCTGGAAGGGCTTTTGGCGGCTCACCCAAATCGCCTCAAAAAAGCAGGGGATGAACTGTACGGCATCGTCCGTGTAGATGCCCCGGTAGACGGTAAAGTCGGCATTGTGACGGGCGGCGGCAGCGGCCATCTGCCTGTTTTCCTCGGCTATGTGGGTAAAGGCTTGCTCGACGGCTGTGCAGTCGGTGATGTGTTCGCCTCCCCGACGGTGGACCAGATGGCCGCAACCACTCGCGCCGTTCATGGTGGGGCGGGTGTGCTGCACCTGTTTGGCAACTACGGCGGCGACGTGATGAACTTCGCCGCTGCTGCCGATGAAGTGGACATGGAAGACGACATCCGCGTAGCTACGGTACTCGTGGCAGATGATGTGGCCAGCGCACCACCGGACAAGGCCGACAAGCGCCGGGGCGTTGCAGGCATGATCTATGCGTTCAAAATCGCTGGTGCTGCCGCCGAAGAAATGAAAAGCCTGGATGAAGTCAAAGCCGCTGCCGAGCACGCCCTGGCCAACACGCGCAGCATGGGTGTGGCGTTGGGGCCGTGCATCGTGCCGCAGGTGGGCAAGCCGACCTTTGAGATTGGCGACGATGAAATGGAAATCGGCATGGGCATTCACGGTGAACAGGGCATTGAGCGCAGCAAACTCAAGAGCGCCGACGAAATCAGCGAAGCGCTGCTCCAACCAATTTTGGAAGACATGGACCTGGGCGGCAGTGAAGTCAGCATGATGCTCAACAGCTTGGGCGCAACCCCGCTGGAAGAGCTTTACATCATGTATCGCAAGCTGCACGGCTTGCTGGCCGCGCAAAACATCACTGTTTACCGTCCGTACATCGGGCGCTTGGCTACGTCTATGGAAATGATGGGGGCATCCCTCACTATCATGAAGCTGGACGACGAACTCAAGCGCCTGCTGGACGCCCCGGCAAGTTCCCCGTTCTTCGATCAAGCCCAGTACATGTAAGGCAACTGGCAATGGCAACAACACTCAACGCTCAGCAAATGGCGGACCTGCTGACAGCCGTTGCAGCGCACATGATCGCCAACAAGGACGAACTCCAGGCGTTGGATGCCGAACTCGGTGATGGGGATTTGGGCCGCACGGTTGAGCGCGGCTTCAAGGCTATCAAAGAGGACATTGCTGCGATGGAAAGCATCGAAAGTGATGTGGGCAAGTTCTTGTTTAAGCAGGGCAAAACCTTCTCTAACGGCGCACCGTCTAGTTTTGGGGCGCTGTTCGGCACCGTCCTGATGACGGGCGGCAAATCGCTGCGCGGCAGTGAGGCCGTCACGCTGACCAACATTGCGGATGCAACTCAGGCGGCGCTTGATGCCCTGATGGAACGCGGCGGCGCAAAACTTGGCGACAAGACCATGCTCGATGCCCTGCACCCCGCCATCGAAGCTATGAAACAAGCTGGAGACGACGCAGAATTAGGCGCGTTCTGGCGGGCAGCGGCAAACGCCGCCCAACAAGGTGCACAAAACACCAAAGACATGCAGTCGCAAATCGGGCGGGCAAGCTGGCAGCAGGGGCGCTCTGCTGGGAAGATGGACCCCGGCGCACGCGCCATTGCTATGATGCTCGAAGCGGCTGCCAATCATACTCAAAAGGACACTTAAACCATGCAATACACAACACTGGGCAACTCTGGCCTCATCGTCAGTGCGCTCTCGCTCGGCACGATGCAGTTCGGCACTGGCATG
The DNA here is from genome assembly GCA_034437575.1 of Anaerolineae bacterium. Taxonomy (GTDB): domain Bacteria; phylum Chloroflexota; class Anaerolineae; order Aggregatilineales; family Phototrophicaceae; genus DAOTTY01. The sequence goes on from DAOTTY010000060.1 coordinate 6,289, forward strand.
AACATGGGCAACCTCGGTCAAGACGAAACGACCGAAATGATTAACTTCGCCATTGAGCGCGGCATCAACTTTATCGACACGGCAGACGTGTACAGCCGGGGTGAGAGTGAAACCCTCATCGGCAACGCGATCAAAGGCAAGCGTGAAGACCTCGTGATTGCTACGAAGTGCCGCCTGCCCATGAGCGATGACAACTTCAACCGCAGTGGCGCAACCCGCGTCAACATTATACGCGGCGTGGAAAGCAGCCTGAAGCGCCTGCAAACAGACTACATCGACCTGTACCAACTGCACGGTTGGGACAGCAACACGCCCATCGAAGAGACGCTCCGCACCATGGACGACCTCGTGCGTCAGGGTAAGGTGCGCTACATCGGCTTTAGCAACTACCTGTCGTGGCAGGGTGCCCACGCCATCGAGATGCAAAAGCAAATGAACCTGGAGAAGTTCGTCACCGCGCAGATGTACTACAGCCTGCTGGGGCGCGGCCTGGAAAACTCGTTCCAGTCATTTGCACAGTACTACAACGTTGGCGTGCTGGTGTGGAGTCCGTTGGCAGGGGGCTTTTTGGCAGGCAAATACGACCGCAACGCCGCCCCCGAAGCGGGCACCCGCTTTGCAGAGGCAGGCCAGTTCGTCATGTTCGAGCGGGAAAAAGCACACGACATTGTGGATGTCGTCAAAAACGTGGCCGACCGTCACGGCGTGAGCGCAGCCCGTGTTGCCATCGCCTGGACGTTAGCCCAGCCCGCCGTCAGCAGTGTGATTATTGCCGCCCGCAAACTCACACACCTGGAAGACAACATCGCTGCCGCCGATATGGAACTCACGCCAGAAGACCTTGCTGAACTGGATGCGGTCAGCCACCCCGGCACCCCATATCCCAAGTGGATGGTTAAGCAGTTAGACGAAGCAGAAGACCCGCGCCCGCAGGTGCTCAACCCCAAGCTGTACGAAGAAAACCCGCCCTGGCAGGACTTGCGCTTTATCGACCAGTCCGCTTCCGGGGATTAATTGGGATTTATTAAGCTCTCACGTAAACGTGTTGGCAATCGTCAACCGAATCAGTACACTGTGAAAATTGACTGTCCAGGGGCAGTCACTATGAATACACTCACTTAGTTTATAGGAGCATCTAACAAAATGTACAAAGCACTCCGTTTGTTTCTGATTCTTACGCTGGCTATCAGCGTCGCCGCTGTTGCTACTGGGCAGGACGACATGGGTATGCCAGAGCCGCTCGTCATTGAGGCTGAAACTGGCGAATGGACGATGGCAACCGTCGTGAAGATTTCCGGTATTGCCTGGTTTGACCGCATGGAAGAAGGCATCGCTCAGTTTAGCGAAGACTATCCCAACGTCACTGCTTTCCAGCAAGGCCCGGCCCAGGCTGACGCCGCTCAGCAGGTTCAGGTGATTGAGGACATTCTGGCCCAGGGTGTAGACTTCCTGTGCGTGATCCCGTTCCAGCCAGATACGGTTGAGTCGGTCCTTGAGCGTGCCCGTGAAGAAGGCGTTGTGGTCGTCACGCACGAGGCTTCCAGCCAGCAGAACACCGACTTCGACATCGAAGCCTTTGACAACGCTGCTTACGGCGTTCACCTGATGGACGCGCTGGCTGAGCGCATGGACTTTGAAGGCGAATACACGGTATTCGTCGGCAGCCTGACCAGCGAAACGCACAACCAGTGGGTAGACGCAGCTATCGCCCACCAGGAAGAAACCTACCCAGACATGACCTTCGTTGGTGACAAGAACGAGTCTTTTGACGACGCAACCGTTGCTTACGAGCGCATGCAAGAACTGCTCATCACCTTCCCGAACCTGAAGGGCGTACAGGGCAGCGCTTCTACAGACGTACTGGGTGTAGGCCAGGCTGTTGAAGAAGCTGGCTTGCAGGACGACATTGCTGTTGTGGGCACGGGCCTGGCAAATGACTCCCGCGCTTTGGTTGAAACAGGTGCTATCGACCTGGTGAGCTTCTGGGACCCGGCCCTGGCTGGCTACGCTTGCAACAAGATCGGCCTGGCAATCCTGGAAGGTCAACTGCCAGAAGCCTTCACGGCTGAAGACGCTGCCCTGCCAGAAGATGGCTTCGGTCTGGCTTCCCTCAACGAGGAACTGCCGCTGGATGGCTACGAGTCCCTGACCTTTGAAGACGGTGTGTTCTTCGGCCAGGCATGGGTTGACGTAACCATCGACAACGTGGACGAGTGGAACTTCTAGTTTTCCCCCGCAAATAGCGTTACACTACAGGGGCGCAGCACATTTGCTGCGCCTTTGCACAAAATTGCAGCTAAACCCACATCGCAGCCACGAAGAATAAACCTTATTTATGGCCGAACAAACATCTTTTTTAACCGTTACCAACATCACCAAAAAATTTGCTGGCGTGCAGGCGCTCAAAGACGTTAGCCTGACCATCAACCAGGGGGAAATCCTCTGTTTGTGTGGGGAGAACGGGTCGGGCAAGTCTACGATGATAAAAACCATCGCTGGCGTGTACCAGCCTACCAGCGGCACCGTTAGCGTGGACGGGCGAACCTACAAGCCCCTGCGCCCGATAGACGCCATTCAGGCGGGAATCCAGGTCATCTATCAGGACTTTTCGCTTTTCCCCAACCTGACTGTTGCCGAAAACATCGCGCTCAACCAGCAGCTAGCGCAGCGGCGCAAGTTCGTCAATTGGGGGCGAACCTACCACGTTGCCCGCGAAGCCATGCAGCAAGTTGAGGTGGACCTGCCGCTTAACCGCCGCGTGGAACAGCTCTCTGTTGCGGAAAAGCAGTTGACCGCAATTGCCCGCGCCCTGCTGCAAGACGCCCGCCTCATTATTATGGACGAACCCACAACGGCCCTCACCGAACGCGAAGTGGCAGCCCTGTTCCGCGTAATTTCAAAATTGCAAGACCGGGGCATTTCGATCTTGTTTGTGAGCCACAAGCTCAACGAAGTCCTTGAGATTGCCGAGCGCGTGATTGTGTTCCGCAACGGTGAAAAAGTGTTGGACAGCCCCGCGGAGGGGTTAACACAGGCGCAAATTGCCTACCACATGACCGGGCTGAAATTTGAGAATGCTCGCTACGAGTTCGATCCAACGATGAGGGGCCAACCGCTGCTGCGCGTGAACCACCTCAACGGCGACGGGCGCTTTAAAGACATCTCGTTTGACCTGATGCCCGGTGAAATCCTGGGGATTACCGGGTTGCTGGGCAGCGGGCGCACAGAACTTGCCCTGGCCCTGTTCGGCCTCGTCCCCGCAGGCAGCGGCACCCTTGAAATTGACGGCCAGCCGGTCAAAATTCGGTCTATCCAGGACGCGATTAAAAACCGAATCGGCTATGTGCCCGAAGACCGCCTGACGGAAGGTCTGTTTTTAGAGCGGGCCATTGGTGACAACATCATCGTCCGCAAAATTACGGATTTGCTGAACGCCCTCGGTGTGATTTCCCGCAGCGGTAAGCGAGAACAGGTTGACAGGTGGATCAGTGATCTTCACATCAAAACGGACGACCCTGCACTGCCTGTGAGCAGCCTTTCTGGCGGCAACCAGCAGCGCGTTGTGATTGCCAAATGGCTGGCAGCAGACCCGCGTATTCTCATCCTCAACGGCCCGACGGTGGGCGTGGACGTGGGTTCAAAATCTGAACTGCACGACATTATCAAATCACTGGCACGCGAGGGTATGGGCATCCTGATTATGTCAGACGACATCCCCGAACTGATGCAAACCTGCAACCGCATTCTGCTCATGCGCGACGGCCAAATCGTGCAAACCTACCAGACCAGTGACATTGACGAGGATCAACTGAGTGCGGCGCTGCGTTCAGTTGCACAAACTGCCTGACGCCAAACCCAACCAACAAGAAAGCACCAACGTATGCTGAACTTCAGAGAACTCGTCACGCGCAATGAATTTCTCGTCCTAATGACGATCATTGTGCTCACCGTCGTGATTAGCATCATCAACCCGGCGGCGTTTTTGACACTGGCCAACCTGTTCAGGATTTTGCGCAGTTCCATCGTCATCGGGATTTTTGCGATGGGCGTGCTCATTGTGCTGATAAGCGGCGGCATTGATGTATCGTTCCCGGCGATTGCGGTGTTCGCGCTGTATACCACCGTCACCATTATGTTTAACCTGGGCATCCAGGACGCGCTGCTTACCATCTTTCCAGAGGCGACCGCTTACATTGCAGCATTTGTGATTGCGCTGCTGCTCGGCGGGCTTATCGGGATGATTCTGGGGGCCATCAATGCGTTTTTCATCGCACAGTTTAATTTGCCCACGCTCATCGTCACGCTAGGGACGCTGAACGCCTTCCGGGGCTTTTTGCTGTTTTTCGTGGGCACGCTCATCCTGCGCGAAGAAATCCCGCAGGGCATGGTCGAACTATCGCGCACGAACCTGCTTTCCATCAGCCCGCCCGACCAGCGCACCGCCAACCTCAACATCTCGATTTTGATTTTACTGGCTGTGACCGTGCTGGTGTGGTTTATCCTGCGCTATACCATGCTAGGGCGCGGCATCTACGCCATTGGCGGCGACCGGGAAGCCGCAGCGCGGGCAGGCTTCAATATCCGGCGCACGCAGTATTTCATCTACATTTTTGTGGGCGTCCTGGCCGGGATTGGCGGCATTGTGTTCGGGTCGTTGGCGCGGCAGGCCAACCCGTTTGATATTGTGGGCACCGAGCTTGACGTGATCGCAGCGGTGGTTCTTGGCGGTGCGTCCATCAGCGGTGGCCGGGGCACCGTTATTGGGACGCTGCTGGGCGTGCTGTTGATTACCCTGGTGAGCAGCAGCCTCGTGGTTATCGGCATCCCCTCGGAGTACCAGAAAGTGGTGGTGGGGGTGTTGATTATCATCGGTGTGGCGGTGCCCGCCCTGCAAAATCGGCGGGCGGTTACGCCACAAGTCACCGGATAGAAATAAAACATTGTTACGAATCAGAAAGTGAGGTGGGATTTATGGCCAGTGCCGAAACCCCGCAAGTCAATAGAACCCCGTCATTTAACTTTACCGAGCTAGTCCTTTCACGCGAGGGGGATTTGCTGCGGTTGTCGATCATCGTGGTGCTGCTGTTTGCCCTGTTTAGCGTGCTGCGCAGCGACACCTTCCCGACTGTGGCCAACATGCGCTCGATGGTGTTTCAGGCATCGGAAATTGGCATCTTGGCCCTCGCCGTCTCCCTGACGATGCTCACGGGCGGTATTGACCTGTCGATTAACGCCACCGCAAACCTCGTCGGCATCCTCGCCGGAACGATACTCACGGCCATGATCCCGGAGGGTGCGGGCGCGGGACAAATTGCGTTTGCCCTGGTGATAGCCCTCAGTGTGGGCATGCTCACGGGTTTGATATGCGGCCTGTTTAATGGCTTTCTCGTCGCGGTGGTTGGCGTCCCGGCGATTTTGGCCACTCTGGGCACGCTTATTCTGTATGAGGGCATCGGCACAGCCATTACAAACGGTGCATCGACGTTTGCCCAGCAAGCCCTGAGCTTTGTTGGCAACGGCGACGTGATCGGCATTCCCGTCCCGCTGATTGTACTGCTGGCAGCGACGGCCATATTGACGTTCGTATTGAACCGCACGCGGTTCGGCTATGAGGTGTATTTGCTGGGCACAAATCCACTAGCCGCGAAGTTCAGCGGCATCGACAACACGCGCGTGCTCATCAAAACGTATGCCATCAGTGGGCTGCTTTCTGCGGTGGCCGGGGTTGTGGTGCTGGGACGCATCAACGCGGCTTCCGTCGATTTTGGCGGCTCTTACGTGCTGCTGGCTGTGCTGATTGCCGTGCTGGGTGGCATTGACCCGTATGGCGGGTCTGGAAGGATGCTGGGCGTTTTGCTGGCGCTTATCGCGCTTCAGTTTCTTTCGACTGGCCTGAACATGGTTTTATTTCAGCTTAGCGGCGCAAACTTCTTCAAGGAGTTCGCTTGGGGGTTGCTGCTGCTGCTGGTGCTGCTGATGAACTTCTATATCGACAAGCGCAATCGCTGACGCATCCGCACTCATATGTCGGAGACCCTGGTGCGCGTGGTGGCGGCTGAGTGTGAACTTGACATTGATCTCGGCGTCAAAGGTCAGTCCGGCATTCTTCAGTCCATGGCAACCCGACAGACATTTCTCATGGATCCGTCGCACCGCATTCGTTTTGTATATGTGCCCAAACATAGTTCGTGGTTGAATCAGATCGAAATCTGGTTCAGCATCCTGGTTAGACGCTTACTCAAACGGGCTTCTTTCTCTTCGGTAACGGATTTGAAGCAACGCATTCTTGACTTTATTGACTATTTCAATCACGCTCTGGCAAAGCCGTTCAAGTGGACTTTTAACGGGCGTCCACTTGTCTCTTAACTGATGGTCTATTTCAGCTACTCTGTACTAGCTGACTGCCAGTTCCCAACTCAACGATTATCTCGATTGGCCCCATCTGGGACGGGTTTTTCGTGTTCAGCGCGTCGTCCACCATCATCAGACGGGCCAAATCACCCATGAGGTGCTTTTGGGCATCACCAGCCTGACCCCCGATCAAATCATGCCCGACAGACTGCTGCATCATGTTCGGCAACATTGGCACATCGAAAATCGCCTGCACTATGTTCGGGATGTCACCTTTCGGGAGGATGCCTGCACGATTCGTCACACCAAGCGCCAGCGGCTTTTAGCCAGCCTCAACAATCTGGTCATTGGGTTAGTACGGCAGACTGATTTTCGGTATCTGCCCGAAGCTCGACGCTATTTCTCGGCGAATTATCGCGAGGCCCTTCAACTTTTACTTTAGCGACTTTGCAAAAGCCCTGCCCGGAACCACAGGCCGGGTCAAAGATCCGCCCCTGGTAGGGTTCAAGGATTTCAACAATCAGCTTAACGATGGACTGCGGCGTGAAGAACTCACCGCCGCGCTGCCCCTCGGTCGCGGCAAAGTTCGACAGGAAGTATTCGTAGATGCGCCCGAACACATCCCCGCCCATGTCAAACGGAATGGCGTTGAAGGTCTTCAGCAGTTCCCACAGCGTGGTTTTCTCAAAGCGGCGGTACCCTTTCGGCAGCACGCCGCTCAGGTCAGGGTTTGCTTCCTCTATGGCTTTCATCGCATCGCTGATGGCGGTGGCAATGTCGGCTTCTTCTGGCAGATTCAGCGTGCTTTGTACGCGTCCGGCGTCAGAGATTGTGCGCGGCGCGGGGAGAGGTTGGCTTTGATGTCCTCTCTAACGTGCAGAAAGCGATGCTCTGCGTATTTCAAGAAAATCAGGGCCAGCACGGGCTGGGAATATTCCGCGCCTCGCAGTTTGCTGTTGGCCCGCAGTTCGTCTGCGGCACTCCAGAGGCGCTTTTCAAGGTCGGTATGGTTGGAAACCATCGGCGTTCATGTCAATCTGTTTGCTTAGGGTTTGTGTAGAACCATAGAATATAGAAATATTGATGCACTTGCAGCAAAGTTTTTGTGTTGCGTTGTGCCCGCAACAAGACTGGCACTATGCAACGTGCGAGCATGGTCTCATCTTGTAAGCATCACCGGCCCTAAACAGCTAACTTGCAGTCAAACTGCTGCAAGTTTCGTTATGAAACTGTTGCATTAGTGGCGCTATCGCATTTTTAACGTTAATCTAACTCTGTGAATACATAGGTCGGGTTCGGAATAATGAAAAAGCAGACCCATTCATCAGAAATTATTTCAGCCATTGAGCAAAAATATCCTGACATAGAAGTTATCGACACCATCACGGAGGGCTTGTCCGGCGCGGTCGTTCTCCTGGGCCACATTCATTCGTCACGCAGCGCGGGCTATCAGGGTATTGCATTTATCAAGGTGGACACACAGGACCGCTGCCAGCAGGAATACAACAGCCACCAGCATGCTCAAAACCCCTGCAACAAAGAATACATCCCCTCGATACTGACGCAGCCTGAACCGCTGTTCGATGATAAATACATGATTCGGTACGAACCGGCCCATCATGTTAATCTTTCAGCACGCTCATTGGGTAACTTGATCGAAGCCAATGACCTCACGGTTGCGTTCATGTCTGGTCAGATTCACAATTTACTGGGCAATGTGCTGAGTTGCTGGCAGCATCCTCACGATTTGATCCAGAATCGGCATACCGAAAGCGTCTCGAATCTGTTACAGATTCTATTCAACATCGGTGGCAAGGATCGCACCAGCGACCTACAGGACCGTGCTGATTTGTGGGGCTTGCCTGGTCAGAACGACCGCCTGCTCACGTTCCGTCCAGGCACCAATATCGAACTACCTAACCCAATTGCCTACATTCTGGACGCATCCCTGTGGACGAATGTCCAGCGGATCGCTATCCCGACAACCGCCATGCACGGCGACCTTCACGGCGGCAACATTATATGCGATGTCAACGACGAGCATTCCACCCCGTGGCTGATTGACTTCGCCGTTTTCATCAACGACGGGATGCCATTCTTTGACCTTGCCTACCTTGAGTTAGACACCCTTCTACGCTCACTGCCCTCTACATCACAGGGTAGTGAATCCGCCTGGAAGGATTGGGTCATCTTGACGGAGTTCATTACGGGTGAGATGCTGCTGCCTGCTGGCGAACCCTCACGGCGCAACACGCTACCAGCGTGGCAGCTCATCAAACCCATTCGCGAACACATTCACGCGATCCTGAAACATGTCGAACCGCATCCTGGACTCAAGCACGATTTTGAGATCGCATGGTGGTGCGCGATGGTCGTCGTCGGAACCCTTTTCACCCGCCGCAGCCGTGTGCGTGACCGCGAGTATCGCATTGTGTCGCTGCTGTTTGCCGCCCGTAGCCTGGATCGATTGATTCAGCTTACAGGTGCCCCTAAAGAGGAAAACATTGCCGCCGAGGTGTGGTGGCGCGAACCTCCGTATCAGGGCAGCCCGTTCCCTGGCCTCAAGGCTTTTACGCCAGATCAAGCGCCCATCTTTTACGGGCGCACCCGCGAGATCAAAGAACTCGCTGGCATTATTGAAAAGGAAGACCTGCGTTTTCTGCTTGTGGCCGGGGCGTCGGGGTCGGGTAAGTCCTCGCTGGTGGATGCGGGTCTGATTCCACACCTGAAGCGGCACCCGGTTCACAATAGCAACCACTGGCACCGGGTGCGCTTTACCCCGGATGAAGACCCGTTTGCTTCGATGCGGGCCGCTTTGATAGAGGTTTTCCCTGGCGAGAAGCAGCTTGCCTCACGCATTCGTGAGAACCCGTCCGTCCTGGACGAACTATGTGAGAAGCATCTCGGCAATCACAGCGAGATTTTGCTGTTTGTGGACCAGTTTGAAGAGCTGTTTACGTTGGCAACCGAAAGTACCATCGAACCCTTCGTGCAGTTCCTGGCACAGGTGCCGATGATGAAGCGCGTGCGAGCCATCGCAACTATGCGTAATGACTTCTACCCGAACTGCTTTAAATACCCAGACCTGCTCTCGCTGATTCAGCGGCGTGACTACAAGCTAGGCGCTCCGGGCTACCGTGCGCTGCACGAAATGATTAAGCGGCCTGCCGACAAAGCCAACGTGACCTTTGACGACGGTTTGATCGACAAGATTCTCGAGGAAACAGGTACTGACCCCGGCGCACTCGCGCTGATGGCCTACACAATGGAAAAACTGTACAAAGCGGCGGGGCGGCGCAATCACATCACGGCACAGATGTATACAGACATCGGTGGCGTGCAGGGCGCAATCGCGACACAGGCCCAGAGTACCCTGGAAAAACTGTCAACAGATGCCCAGAAAGCGCTCTACCGCGTCTTCCGTGATCTAGTCAGCATTGAGGGCGGCGTGGCAATCCGGCAACGTGCCCACCTTAAGAACTTCAAGGCGCAGGCGGAAATTGAGTTCATCAAGGCGTTCCTTTCCGCCCGTTTGCTGATGGCAGACCGAGCGGAGGACGGTCAACCGACGTTGGAGGTGGCCCATGAGGCGCTGTTGCGGAGTTGGCCGCTGCTTGCCGATTGGATTGAAGACACGCAGGATGATTTACGACGGCTGCGTGAGGTCCGCAACGCGGTTGCTGAGTGGAAGCGGCAGGGTAAATCCGAAGCATATCGCTGGAAACACGAATTACTCGAACCCATCTATGATATGGCCAAGCGCATGGATATTAAGTTCGCTGACCCTGACTTTGAGGAGTTTTTGCGTCCGGAGGCAGATCGATTACTGGAAGAATTTCTCAAATACAACGACGCTGGCATTGTCGGCGCGACCTACGAACAGCGTAAAATTGCGGATCGCTTGGTAGAAATTGGCCCTCCGGCAGTGCCCGCCATGCTGGTCGCGTACAAATACTCGTCCGGGGCCAGCGCACGCCAGTTAATCGAGAAGGCGATTCCTTCGTTTCCACGTGAAGAAATGGAGTCTCACATCACACAAATGCTCCAGAGTAGTAACAAAGCAGTCGTCAAGATCGCTGAAGAGTATCTTGTTGCAAATCCCGGACTTGACCTGACGAAATTCGTTAATCAACTCTGGCTGCGTGGCCAAGCTGATAAGTATCGAGCATACCATTTAGTGCGTATTGCAAAAATGACCCCATTCCTGCCTAAACTTGTGTCTGAGCTTAATACAGTCGCGTTGTCCGACTCCGAACGAAGGATTATAGTAGAAATCGTTTCCGAATTTAGACCAGATGATATAGCTAAGTGCATCGCAGATTTTAAAAGAATACCTCGTGAACTTGTCAAACATGCCCCCTATGAAGTTGTAAGGCAGCAGTTTGAGCAGGGGGAAGTAGATCATATTTTGCTCAACACTTATTTTCAGCATTTAATCGATTCAGGGGAATTTAATCAAGATACAAGGGTGGTTGAGTGGCTGAATCTACTTACAAAACATCAGCATGCTGAAGTCAAAAAAACCGCTTATCGTGTCCTTGAGACATTAGGAGTTTCCTGGTCAGTTGCTCAGAGACTGTTGCAATCTTCCTCATCCAATGATCAGCTGCGAGGAATTGAGATAGCAGTATCCAACAATTACTCGCAGCTTGTTGGTATCATCGAAAGACTGGCTTGGAAAGGTAATCGCGACGTTCGCACTGCCGCAAAACACGCAATAGGTGTTTTGAAATACAACAGAAAGAAAAAATAATTTACTATAGAAGTGTATCTGCAATACCCTTTGTGGCTATTGGATGGTATCTGTTCAAGGGGTGCAAAATCGCCAACACAATTTTTCCTCTATACAAGCCGCTATCACAACGGCAAAGTGTTAAGGCGGTTATGTAATGGTCGCCACTCTTTAATTTTTATTGGTGAGGCGAAGTTTTGCTAACTGTTTTTCATTAATTGAGCATTGACCGGATGCACCATTACGATAAAAAGTGGATGATTTCACTTCAAAATAGAGCCTTGTATAGAGATAGAACAAATTTAGAGGGTTTCTATCCCCTGAACAGGTACATTGGATGACATGAATATATCACCACACCAAACGATCCCAACCACCCTCATCGGTCTATCTCTAAACATTGTGGACGTACGGGGTGAGCGCCGCCACGACCCGTCGGGGCTGTACCTGTTG
>DAOTTY010000061.1:0-19186 GCA_034437575.1 Anaerolineae bacterium
GTGTTCAGGCTTAGGTCTGCTGGAAGTTTGCCATCCACATCAGTTAGCCGATTGGGTAGGTCGAATGTTCCTGCGGTGCGATAAAGTGAGTTCTTTTCTGCTTCGACTTGAACAGCTTTGCGAATTTCCTGAAGCGCCCAGCGTACCGCTTGATAATCTTTTAGTTCATAAAGGGCTTGTTGTAGTTGGGCGTCATGATTATTTGGCAAGAGAGATAGGTCTAACTCATCCGAGTGATCTGAAATGAATTCCTGCATCAACTCGGGTAACAAAAAATAGCTTTCCAAACACGTCGCGCCAGTGAGAAGTGTTTTGCCGTTATCCCAAATGACGACAGTATTTTCATCCGACGAAGTGTCGTCCAAATCCCGATCACGGATAACGCGCCAGTTGTCGTTAGAGATCGCAATCCCATAGCCACGAGCGAAATTTTTAGCAGCTTGCTTGCCACCCATCGGTATAATTTCGATTCTGAAGTCATCGGCTTCTGGGTGCCGTGCGCCTGTCAGTACACGCCCCCACAGAATAATATCTGGCCCACCTGGTTCACCCTCACAGAATATGATTCGGTTTCCCCTGGGGTCAGTAACTATGCTCATTGATTCCCACTCGTTTTATAGATGATTCCGGTACGAGGCTTGCGACAGCGTTTGAATGAGTCGTCACGATGAACTGGTTATTGTGACCAAGCTGGGGCAATAAAGTGAGTAAGGCTTGTTGTAACGGGGGGTGTAAGTGCAGTTCTATTTCATCAATCAAAATAACCGAGTTATTTATTCCCCATTCAACAAAATCGAGCAGCAACGGCATGAGCGCCCGCTCCCCACCCGATAGCTCACTAATGTCATACTCGTTTTTGCCATCGTAAAAGTAAATTGGGGAAGCCGAGGCGCCGTAGGCATCTTCGATGCGTGAAAGTTTGCGCCCTGGAAAAAGTTTTGAATAGTAATCGTTAAAGCGTTGCAGCTTGTGTGGTTTATCATTTCTGGCAAATGCAAACCACTTGGTGAGCAGATCACGCATTGAATCTTCATCGTCTATTTGCCTGATAGGGGATTTACCGTTACTGCTGCCACCTTCAGGGGCGAACGGTGCCAAACTGTAGGAGGTTCGTTGCTCAGTATACCAGAACACACCGCCGATTCTTTCAAACATACCCTCTAATGCGTTTCGGTTGTAGAGAAGATTGTATGCGTATCGTCGCCCCTGAAATTGAAAATAATGTGATGCGCCGCGGGGGTCCGTAGCAACAGTATACCGAGATGCAGGGCTGGTATTCCATACCAGAGAAACTTCTGGCTCTTTCGATGGGTAAGTTGCATTTTCCAGGGTGGAATAATCACTCTTCTCATAAAACTCTGCCGTTGCGTCCAGTTCATCCTGGCTGAAGACCACATCAAGGCGAACCTCAGAAAACCCTCGATGGCTTGCTGATAATCCGTCAGACATAAAGCCTGGCCAATCTAGCTGCTCAGGACTGCGTATTTGCTGGGTTGCTGTTCCAAGTGTGGCTGCAATTGCTTGTAGTATCGTTGTTTTACCCGTTCCATTATCCCCAACCAGTAACACAATGTTCGGCAATCCGATTTCAGTTGTAAGATCAAGTGAATAATCTTGGAACTTTTTGAAGCGACTTAGCCCAATGCGATCAACTCTCATCCGCTACCTCCCTTAACAGATAGGTGCAAAGAAGACACTCTAATCCAAACAAAAACCCACCGCAATCGGTGGGTTGATAAGATGTGGGCGGTGAGGGACTCGAACCCCCGACCTCACGGATGTGAACCGTGCGCTCTAACCAGCTGAGCTAACCGCCCTTGCTCTACCTTTTAACATTTGAGCAGTGTAGCATTGCCCCTATCTGCAAGCAAGGCTGAGTCCCGTCTATGCAAAACACCCCCCCAGAAGGCCGTGAGTGGTTTCGTATACGGGCCGCCTACTGGCGTGCCCGCCGGGAAGGCCCGCGCCGGGTGGTGCAGTTAGCCGCCCGCCGGGTTATCCGTCCGGCGTGGTTTGCAGGCATCCTCCTGTGGCTTGCCGGGTGTATGGTGCCAGGGGGGGGAGCGCCGCCAACGCCAACGCCGTCCCCCACTGCAACCGCATCATCGGCCAACACAGACGCCGACGCGGACACCTGGACGCTGCTGGAAACTGGAATTGAGCGGCGGGTGTATGCGCCCTCCAGCGGCTTTTTCACACGTATTACCGCGATTCGCATCGACCCAAACGCAGTGGATTTCCAGGTGCATTACCGCCCCGGCGACCCGCAAACCATCAGCGGCTGGCGCGAACAACTGCCCGCCGCCGCCGTGATCTTCAACACGAACTTCTTCGACCGCAACGATGAAATTACCGGGCTGTTGTTTGCCGACGGCGTGCGCTACGGCGACCCGTTCCGGCGGCGCGGGGGCACCTTCTACATAGATGACGGCGTTTCCGGCATCCACAGCAACCTCACCGCGCCTTACAGCGGCCAGCAGTACGACCAGGCCGTGCAGGCGTTCCCGATGCTGATGCAAGATAGCCAACGCGCCTACTTCGACACCCGCCCGGATCGCTCGACGCGCCGCACAGTCGTTGCCATCGACAGTGAGGGGCGCGTGGTGGTGTTGGTGACCACATTCGGCGGCATTACCCTGCTGGATTTGGCTGTGTTCCTGGCGGAAAGTGACATGAACCTTGTGACCGCACTTAACCTGGACGGCGGCGGCTCGTCTATGTTGGGTGTGCTGGCCGGGGACGCGGATACCGCCTTTGCCTCCTTCGACCCGGTTCCGGCGGTGATGGCCGTGACGCCGCGCTAACTGTGCCACCCTGATGCGGTAAGACCTGATCGCGCCGAAAGCACCCGCCCATGCTGCACTAGAAAGCGCTGACGCAGGTTCTCGTCAAAAGGGCGTCAGAAAGCGTGGCCCCACAACACTAATAAAGGCAGACATCATCACCGTAACTTAGTACAATAGAAAGCAATTAACCCGCAAAGAGAGCTTAACGTTATCATGCAAGCCTACCGTAAAGACTTTCCTACGTTGCACCAGAGCGTGAACGATAAACCGCTCGTCTACCTGGACAACGCCGCCACCTCACAAAAGCCGCTTCATGTGATTGAAACGCTGGACACTTACTACCGTGACTACAATTCCAACATTCACCGGGGCATTCATGCGCTGAGTGAAAAGGCCACCGCCGCCTACGAAGACGCTCGCGTCAAAATTGCCCAGTTCATTAACGCGCCGCACACCCACGAGGTGATCTTTACGCGCAACACTACAGAGTCGATCAATCTGGTGGCGTATGGCTGGGCACGTAAGTTCATGCAGCCGGGTGATGTCATCCTCACGACGGAGATGGAACACCACAGCAACCTTGTGCCCTGGCACATCCTCAAAGTGCAGCACGGCGTTGAGATGCGCTTCATCCCGGTCACGGAGCAGGGCACGCTGGACCTGACCCACCTGCCCGACCTGATGGCCGACGTTAAGCTGGTGACGCTGATGCACGTCTCTAACGTGCTGGGCACGATTAACCCGATTGAGCCGATCATCGCAGCAGCGCATCAGGCAGGTGCCAGGGTGCTGATTGACGGCGCACAGTCTGTGCCGAACATGCCCGTTGATGTGCAGGCGCTTGACGCCGATTTTTACGCCTTTAGCGGCCACAAGATGTGCGGCCCAACGGGTATTGGCGTGCTGTGGGGCAAATCCGAGTTGCTAGAGGCAATGGACCCGTTTATGGGCGGCGGCGATATGATCTACGAGGTGTTTCTGGATCACTCCAACTATGCGGGCCTGCCACACAAGTTCGAGGCCGGGACGCCGAGCATCGCGCAGGGGATTGGCCTGGGCGCGGCGGTGGACTACCTCAGTGAAATCGGCATCGACAAGATCGCCGCATATGAAGATGAGCTGACCCAATACGCACTTGGAAAGCTGCGCGGCATCGACGGCCTCAAGCTGTATGGCGAGGCAGAAAACCGCGTCGGCGCGCTCTCGTTTGTAATGGACGGCGCTCACCCACACGACATCTCAACCATTCTCGATCAGGAAGGCGTGGCGATTCGGGCGGGGCACCACTGTGCCCAACCGCTCATGCGCCGCTACGACATCGCAGCGACGGCCCGCGCCAGCCTGTACTTTTACAATACCCGCGAAGATATTGACACGCTGGTGAACGCACTCCAGCGCGTGAAGGAGATTTTCCGCATATGAGTCTGGAATCGCTGTATCAGGAAGTGATCCTCGATCACGCCAAGCACCCGCACAACTACGGCAAACTCGACCCGCACGACGCCCACGCCCACCGCCTGAACCCCACCTGTGGCGATGCGGTGGACGTATACCTGACGCTGACGGACGGTGTGATTACCAAAGTGACGTTTAGCGGCAAGGGCTGCGCCATCAGCCAGGCCAGCGCCTCCATGATGACGGAGGCCATCACAGGCAAAACACTGGCCGAGGCGCACAAGGTGCTGCGTGATTTTCAAGATAAGATGATGGACCGCGAAGGCGAGTTCCTGTTTGACAGTGAGGACATGGAAGAACTGGAAGCGCTGGGCGGTGTGCGCCAGTTCCCCAACCGCATCCGCTGTGCGACGTTGGCATGGCACGCCCTGGAAGATGCCCTGGGCAGCACTGAATCGACATAACACCGTTAACCCTGGGAGGTCGGTGGAGGCGCACGACAGCGTGGGCACGGGTTTACTGCCCCCTCTCCCACACGCGACCTTAGAGATTCCTGGCTCCCTTCCTCCCCATTGTGGGAGGAAGGGGCCTAGGGGGCATCCACGCTGTTTTGTGGTCGTACCGAGAAGTCTATTCGCCTTGCCGTGCGAGGTGTAACGAAATGATTTGCAGGGCGATGGGCCGTCGCGCAGCAGCGGGGTTAGCGCATCACCGGGTCGTCGGCGGTGGGGACCGCCTTCACTGTCGATTGGCGGTTGGTGATTTCATTCTCCGTTGAGCGCATGTTGATGTAGTTCAACTGGCTAAGCTGGCGCACCTGCTCATCAGAGCGGTAGCTGCTGCGCACAAGCGGGCCGCTTTCTACCCACTTGAAGCCCATCTCCTTGCCAACCTCAATAAAGCGGTCGAATTCCTCTGGCGTGTAGTAGCGTTCAATAGGCAAGTAGCCCTGCCCCGGCGATAGGTACTGCCCAATGGTGAGGATGTCCACGCCTACGTCGGCCAGGTCGCCCATGACCTCTACCACTTCGTCGAACGTTTCGCCCAAGCCCACCATGATGCCGCTCTTGGTTAGCACAAGCGGGTCCATCTGTTTGGCGTTACGGAGCGTGGTCAGTGCCCAGGGGTAGTCGTCTTGCGGCTGCACCTTCTTGAACAGGCGCGGCACGGTTTCTACGTTGTGATTCAGAATCTCTGGCTGCGCGTCCATGACGATTTTCAGCGCCTTTTCGTCGCCCTTGAAGTCGGGAATCAACACCTCAATGCTGCAACCGGGCTGCAACTTGCGGATGCGGCGAATCACCATCGCAAAGATGGGTGCGCCGCCGTCGGCGCGTTCATCGCGGTTCACGGAGGTAATCACGACATGGCGCAGGCCCATCGCCCGCACCGATTCGGCCACGCGGTTCGGCTCGGCCCAGTCCAGCGGAGACGGACGCCCGGTTTTAATATCGCAGAAGCCGCACGAACGGGTGCAGGTGTCGCCCATCATCAAAAACGTGGCGGTGCCCCGGTTCCAGCACTCCCCGATATTGGGGCAGTTGGCCTCCTCACAAACGGTGTGCAGCTTCTTGGAGCGCATCAGGTCGCGCACATTCTGGTAGGTTTCGCCCTGCGGGGCACGTACCTTCATCCAGGGCGGGCGGCGGCGCGGGTGTTGGGGGTCAGGCTTCCAGCCAGCGGCGTTATCGCTGACGACGGGGATGGCGTTGGGGTCGATTGGGTTACTCACAGTGGGTTTCCTTCAGAGACGGTTACAGTCTTGGGCAGCGGGGCGCGGTAAGCCCCGTGAGGTTGCGTACAGGCCATACAATTGTAACAGATGCTGCCGGGAAATTGGATATAATGCTGATGGGGGTCAGCGAAATGGCCTGCTCACCGATTGGCTTCTCTATCTCGCAACTAGGAAAACACACATGAACTGGTACAACGAACCCGCGCAGTGGCAGCAGCAAGACGATACAATCACCATGACAGCGGGCGCAAAAACCGACTTCTGGCGCGTCACTCGCCACGATTTCATCAAAGACGACGCGCCCTTCTATTACACCGAGGTAACGGGCGACTTCACCGCGACGGTAAAAATCACGGGCCAGTACGCCGCGCTGTACGATCAGGCCGGGCTGATGGTTCGTGAAAGCGAAACCGTGTGGATGAAGTGCGGCATCGAGTACGTGGGCGATGTGCAGCAGGCCAGCGTCGTGATGACCCGTGATTTCTCTGACTGGTCGATTGTGGAACTGGCGGATAACCCGGCGTCTGTTTGGGTGAAGGTAGAGCGCTTCGGTGCCGCCCTTGAGGTGTCCTACTCACGGGATGGGCAGGACTACACGCTGATGCGTCAGGGGTATTTGAGCGCGGCGGCATCGCTGCAAGTGGGGATGATGTGCGCGGCACCGCAGGGTGACGGGTTCGAGGTCGCGTTTGACGGGTTCACGGTGAAAACGGGCGGTCAGGTGGGGCGCTAACAAAGTCCCTCACCACTTGGAGAGGAATTGAAGGTGAGGTGAGTATCCATACAACTCGCTATCTTCATTCTGCGTACTTATGGATACACTTAACTACATCATCCACCAACAGGAGCGCGTCAAACCATGTCCGAACAGGCTGTGATTCACACTGC
This sequence comes from Anaerolineae bacterium, assembly GCA_034437575.1. Taxonomy (GTDB): domain Bacteria; phylum Chloroflexota; class Anaerolineae; order Aggregatilineales; family Phototrophicaceae; genus DAOTTY01. The sequence goes on from DAOTTY010000061.1 coordinate 6,805, forward strand.
CAACCTTGTTAAACGCTACAAACTGGGCCGCAATCACTTCGTGGAAGCACTGCGCGGCGTGGACATGGACATCCGCAAGGGGGAACTCATCAGCATCGTTGGGCCATCGGGCAGTGGCAAAAGCACCCTGCTGGCCATCATGGGCGGCCTGGACACACCCACCGAGGGCAGTGTGCAAATCGACGGGGTGGAAATCAGCGATATGAACGAGGCCGAACTCACTGACCTGCGAAACGAGAAAATCGGCTTTATCTTCCAGTTCTTCAATCTCATCCCAGCGCTGACCGCCGTTGAGAATGTGTCGCTGCCGGTGCAGTTTGCCAACAAACGTGCCTTCAACCCGGAAAAACGCGCCCGTGAACTGCTCACATCGCTGGGGCTGGACGACCGCCTGAACCACCGCCCGACGGAACTGAGCGGTGGGCAGCAGCAGCGCGTGGCGATTGCCCGTGCCCTGGCGAACAATCCGCCGTTGGTGCTGGCCGACGAGCCGACGGGGAACTTGGACACTGAGAGCGGCCAGATGGTGCTAGAAACGCTGCAAAATGTGCGTGATAAGTACGGCACCACGATTGTGATCGTTACCCATGACAACGAACTGGCCGAACTGGCTGACCGCACCCTGCACATGGTGGACGGCCAACTGCGCGAGACGATGCCCCAAGCCTAAGTTGCAGCCCGGTCAGTCGGTGATACAATGGGCAGGACTGAAACGATCATCGGGGAGATATTCACCAGATGAAAGCTGACTTTCTACTTGATTACGATGTCGTCACGGTAGAGCGCGAACACAAGCTTTACCTGATGGCACGCCTGACCGCTGGTTCGGCCCCCGATACCGCCGCCCGCCGCCCGCTTAACATTAGCCTGGTGATTGACCGCAGCGGCTCTATGGCGGGCAACAAGATTGATTACACGCGCCAGGCAGCGAGCTTGCTTGTGCAAAACCTGACCCCTGACGATCTGTTTTCGATTGTGCTGTACAACGAAAAGGTGGAAACCTTCCTGCCGCCACAGCGCGTCGATCACAAAGACTTGCTCGTGCAGCGCATTAGCGGGATTAAAGCGGGCGGCACCACGAATCTGTCGGCTGGTTGGTTGGAAGGCGTCAAGCATGTGGCAGATTATCATAGGGCGCAGCAGGTCAACCGGGTCATTTTGATGAGTGACGGCCTGACCAATCGCGGGATTACCGAAACGCGCAAGCTGGTTGAAATCGCCCAGCAAAAGCGCGAACAGGGCGTGGCCACCACCACAATGGGGCTGGGGGACGACTTCAACGAAGACCTGCTTATGGCCATTGCAGACGCGGGCGGCGGCGCGTTTTATTTTATTGAAAGCCCGGAGGTCACCCCGGCAATCTTTCAGGAAGAACTGACCGGGCTGCTGCGTGTTGTCGGCCAAAACCTCGTGATTACCATGACGCCGTCTGACCTGGTGACGCACACCCGCCAGATGAATGCCTACCCCGAAAACAAGGTCGGCAGCAGTGTGGCGTACCGCATGGGGGATGTGTACGGCGAGGAAACCAAAGCGCTGATGCTTGAACTCGCCATCCCGGCACTGTCTAACGTAGGCGACATTGAAATTGCCCGGCTGCGCTTTGAGTACGACGAACTCCAGGGGCAGGGCAGCGAGCATCAGGTGATGGAGATGAGCGTCAAGATCAACGTGACGCCGCCCGAACTGGCCCCCGGTGAAGATGTGGAAAATAAAGAAGTGCGCCGCTCTGCGCTGCTGCTGGCTGCCGCTGAAGCCCGCCGCAAAGCCGTCAAGCTGGCAGACGACGGCCAATACGGCGAGGCCGCCCGCCTACTGCGCGAAGCCGCCGAAGCCATTCGGGATTCTGGCTTGCAAGACGGTGCCCTGCAAGAAGAACGTGGAGCGCTTATCAATCAGGCGGCGGACCTGGATAAGGGCGCTGCTGCCTATCAGAAGTACAGCCGCAAGAGTATGTCTACGCAGGCGTACTTTACCGAGCGCGGGTCGCACGAAAACACGCAGGCATTCCGGCTGCGCGAACAGCAGCGCAAAGGCGGGGGCACCGATGCTACGGAAGCGGGGGACCCCGCCTATGAAAGCCGGAAGACCTACTTCTTTGAGGTGCCCCCACTGCCGCAAGACGCCTCTGACCCGGTGGCCCCCATTTCATCGTTGTCGCCGACGCACCTGCGCTGGGGTGACCAGGTGTTTGCGCTGGATGCCGACCTCATCCGCCTGGGGCGTGCCGCGCAAAACGAAATTGTCATCAACACCGCTGGCATTTCGCGCTTCCACTGCCAAATCAAGCGCAACGGCCAGCGGCTCATTCTGGAAGACCTGAACAGCACCAACGGCACCCATGTAGCGGGGCAGCCGCTCAATGGGCCGTATGCGCTGCATGAGGGTGATGTGGTCTACCTGTGCGACCAGCGCCTGACCTTCACCCGCGAAAAAGACGATTAACCCAGGAAAGGCAAGCCTTTTGACCCAACGTGAAACCTACCCGATTGCCATCAACGGCATTGAACGCGAGCTGCCCAAGTTTGAGGTCGCCCCTGGTGTCACCATTGCTGTGCTGAACATCCTGGGCGATGTGGACCTGGTGCAGGCGGCCAGCCAATCGCTGCGCGATAAGCTAAGCGCCTACCAGCCAGACGTGCTGGTTACCGCCGAGGCCAAAGCGATCCCGCTGGCCTACCAGCTTGCCGTTGACCTGGACATCCCCTATGTGGTGCTGCGGAAGAACTACAAGTCCTACATGGGGCAAACCATCAGCGCAGAAACGGAGTCCATCACAACGGGTAAGCCACAAATGCTTTACCTGGATGAAAAGGATCACCAGCTTATCAAGGGCAAGCGGGCCGTGCTGGTTGACGATGTGATTTCTACTGGCAGCACGCTGGGGGGCATGGAAAGCGTGGTCAACCAGGCAAAGGCAATCATCGTCGCACGGGCAGCCATCTTTACCGAGGGCAACGACACGGACAAGTGGGAAGGCATTGTGGCGCTGGGTAACCTGCCCGTGTGGATTGCCAATTGAACCGATGAAACGGGTTTTGATTTCCCTGGGTGCCGGGGTTACGCTGGGCGTTGTTTTGGGCCTGCTGCTGGGTTGGCAGGTCTTCCCGGTGGAATACAGCAACGGCCCATCAACGGCATTACGCCAGGACTACCAGAACGAATATACCCTGATGGTAGCCGAGGGCTACCTGCTGGACGGCAACGCCAACGGCGCGTTTGACCGCCTGCGAATGCTGCAAGTCGATAACATCCCGCTGCATGTGCAAACCGTCACCGAAAGCTACATCACCAACTCGCGCAGCCTGGAAGAAATCCGGGCGCTGGTGGCGCTAAGCGAAGCGCTGGGGCGGCTGACCCCTATCATGGAACCTTACCAGCCGGTGACCCTGCCAGGGCAAAACCAGTGACCGGTTACCCCGATTATCCCGGCGACCTGCCCGCCGATTCACGCTACCATCGCCCGCGCCTTGCGAAAATGATCTCGTGGACGGGGCTGGCCATCGGTGCGGTGCTGGGCATCGCCCTGGCGCTGACGTACACCTGGGTGCTGGACCCGCGTACTCTGGACGAGATTCACCCGCGCCAGATGGAGCCGAACGCCCGCTCAGAGTACATCGCAGCAGTGGCGGTGAGCTTTGCCCATAACAGTGATTTGCAACTGGCGACTGACCGCCTGCTGACCGTTGTGCCACCGGGCAAAGACCCGTTTCAGGAAGTGGCAGATGTGGCGTGCCTGCTGGCCCAAACCGGCTATGTGAGCAGCAGCAGCGGCGTGGAAGCCGTCCGGGCAATGAAGACGTTCTATCAGTTACAGCAGCGGTCAGGCTGCGCTGATGACATCGCGCTGGCCGCAGCACAGCCTACGGCTGTTGTGTCAGTGGTGCTGCCCACGGCCACGCCAATGCCCCCGCCGACTAAAACCGCAACCGTCGCTCCAACGAAAGAGGCCACCGCCACGATTGCGGTGTTTGTGCCCACTGCCCAGCCGCTTGAAGACTATGTGCTGATTAATGTGGCGACGTTTTGCGATATAGACCGCAGCGGCATCATTGAGGTGTTCGTGCAGGACTTTAACGGCACGGGCATCCCTGGCGAACCGGTGCGGGTGCGCTGGGACGGCGGCGAGGATGTGTTCTTCACGGGCCTTAAACCGGAGCGCAGCCCCGCCTATGCCGACTTCCAGATGACGCCGGATGTGGCCTACACCCTTGACATGCCCGACCGCTCCGAGCCGTCCACGCAGGAACTGGTGGCCGCACCCTGCACAACCGAAGTGGGCGACAGGGCCATTACGTCCTATCGGGCCACCTTCCGCCCCCTGGAATAGCCACCCACTGAATAGGGAAGCACCCTTTACGTGCGCCCCGCACCTACGACGATGGCCCCAACACCACCGCACTATCAAACGCCGCGCTCATCCCGCCGTCTTCCAGTGTTTCGATGACAACGCCCAGTGCCCCGTAAGGAATCGTAGCGTCGGTCAGCGTTTCCTGCATGGTGCCGCCCACGCACTCGCCCAGGCTATACGTGCTTTCGCCGCCGGGGTCATCTGGCACGCACAGCATAACTGGCTCCGTGTTGATAAAGAACCGGAACGTGTCCCCCTGTGCGACGACGCGCAGCGTGTTGGTTTCGCCGTTCACACCCTGATTGATCGCTTCTGACGGAATCCAGGTGCTAAGCGCGATGCGCCCGGCGGGTGTTTCTCGCCACACAGAGTAAAACCCGTCGCTGCTGACGTAAAACAGGTAGTAGGTCGCGTCATCTTGCTGGCGGAAAACGACCCCATAGCTGTTGTTGAGCGGGCCAGCATTGGCGGCGGCCTGCACACGGTAGTCAAAGTCACGGAACAGGTACGGTGTGGTTGAGCGCAGCAGATTGCGGGCCGTGACGAACTCCACAAAGGTGAGGTTGAGCTGGTCGTCGTCTGTGGTGATGCTGCCGCCGCTTTGCGTGGACTGTGACCAGTCGCCCGCGTAGGTTGTGCCGTCGAATGTGGTCGCATACAGCACCTCCCGTGCGGCAGATGGCACCACAAAGCGCATCTGATCGGTGTTGCGGCGCAGCCACAGCACCAACAGCAGCAGCACAATCGACGCCGGGAGCGCAATCCATCGACGGCCCATAAATCGGTATCCTCATCTCAGTCGGACGTTCGCAGCGCATTCTAGCACGAGGGCAGCAGGCCGTCACCAATAGACTACCCCAGCGCAACCGCCGCCCGCCGCAGGCACACATCCCGCAGCCAGTGCTGCGCCGTGCGGATGCTCCACGTCATGGTAATGAGGACAATCGTCAGCGGCACCACAAAAAAGATGCTGCCACCGTCAATGAATATCCGTGCTACAAAAATAGGGGCCAGCGCGACAAGCCCCTGCACCACCCAGGCCGCCAGCATCAGGCCCAGGGCGGTGCCCCAGGCTGTGCCTCTATCACTCATCCGCATCCCGGCCATGATGCCGATGGCGGTCATCGCTTGCAAGCGCCACACGGGTTCCCCCAGCAGCAGCGCCAACAGGATGACCACCCACAAAACACCCACCCCAAACATAAAAATCACAACAAAAACCACCGCCATAATGCCGACTGTGAAAAGCACCGCCAGCAGCGCGAAGCGCATCCCCTGCATAATGAGCAGCACCCGCCACGCCTGCGCCTGCGCCAGTTGATGCACTGCTTCGATGAAGCGCTCCGGCGGTAGGGGGGACATCCGCAGCAAATCCACCTGCGTGGACTGTGACCGCGCCGACGTTACCCCAAAAAAGATAGACGCAAAGTCCACCACGACAAACAGCAGCACCGCCGCACCCACCACGAGCAAATAGCCCGCTTGCCAGCGGGTCAGCCAACTGAGTGCCAGTGCAGCCAGGGTGGCGAAAATGACCCCCATCGTGACCTGTAGGGCAAAGTTATGGAAGCGCTTCACCGTTGCGGCAAACGCAATGTTGCGGACCAACCAGTAGTACAGCCAGTCGTTTTGGGTGAGATGCCGAAGGAAGGGCGGCAGCAGTCCGGGCATCAGGCATCCTCCCTCGTGGGTGCAAAAATGGCCGCTACCGCTGCCCCTTCCCACCAGCGGGTGACGGAGGTTTGCAGCGCCCACACGCCCGGCGGCAGCGCCATCCAGGGAATGAAGCCCGCCGCAAGGCTCAACATCTCACGGAAAGCGCCGCTGTCGCTAACATTGACAGACCACAAATCCGAGACGAAGCTGGTCATGATGGCCCCCATCCACACGATAAAAATGGCGAACATGCCCTGCACAAATACCACCAGCATCGTAGCGCCGCCCAGCGTCAGCCACATGGTCACGCCACCCCGGATGCGGGCCGCAAGGGTGGCCGCCAGCGCGGTCATCATGCGGAAGCGCCACAACGGTTCCCACAGCATCAGTATTAAAAAGATGATGCTGCCTGCCGTCACAAAAAACGCCATATACACCATTTCCGGGCTGAGGATGTCCGTCAGGGTCAGGTTCCCGCTGGCTATAGAAAACAAAAGGGCCGCCAGTGCGGTGAGTGCCAGGATCACACAGGCGAAAAGGCGCATCAGCCACATGATGATGAACACCCGCCACGCCCGCACCTGTGCCAGCGCCAGCCGTGACTGTACGTAGGCGTGCGCTTCCAGGGTAGATGCCCGCACCAAATCAAAGTGAACGTCGTGCTTGACTTCTGTACGGATGCCGACTGCGCCGTAAAACAGCGTCACCAAATCCACAAGCGGGAACAGGAAAATGCTCGCGCTGACTGCGGCCAGGCTGTACACCAGCCACACCTGAAGGAAGTGGTCATCCGTGTTGTAGGGCGACAAGAACACAACCGGGGCCAACAACGCCCCACCGAACATCAACGCACCGAGGACGGCGGCCACCTTCCAGGTGTAGCGCACCAACCCTTCCGGTGTGCGCCCGCCGCGTACCTCGCGTATCACATAGGCCAGCAGCGGGTGGTGATGGTCGAACACTTCAAACGGACTGGCCCACCGAGATAGCATTTACTCACGTCCCTCCCTGAACACATAGCGCTGTGCCCGCCGCAGCGCGACGTTTTCCAGCGCAAAGTAAGCAAAATAGATGATGCCTGCTGCCACCAACGTCGAGAAAACCCCCAGGAAAGGGAAGGGGCTGTAGCGTATAATGCTGTACAACAGGTCATACACCGAAAACCCGAACAGCACCTGCGGCAGCGTCACCGTCCCTAACAGGACGAACGCGCCCCCGGCAAAGGCCGCGCCTACTGTGCGAAAGCGCGTTGCCAGCGTTACCCCCAGCGCAGTGACCAATCGCATCCGCCAGAACACCTCAACCGTCAAAAAGCTCATCACGATGCCAGCGAAGGCAACCTCCGCGCTGGATAGGCCCGGTGCCGGTGTTGGGTTGATGTTAAAGCGGGGGAGCTGGCCCGCCAGGACGGGTTCTAACCAGAATGTATTTAACGCAAGCAGAATCAGCACGGCTAAGCGCCCCCCGAACAGCACCACCGTCAGCGGCCACACTCGCACGCGGGCAGCGGCGTGCTGCGCGGCGACGACATCCGCGCCCGTCAGGTGAGTCATGTGCAGCAAATCACCGTGTTCTGGCGTGCGTTTGCTGATGAGGCCGTATAACGTACTGCCCAGCACACCATAGTCCAGCAATGGGGTGGTGTAAACGCCAATGACAAACGCCAATGCGGTGAAGTCGCTGTGAAGGCGTAGCGTATCCCCTAAATTATAGTCCACCCCCTGCCACAGCAGCAGCAGCGCCAGCGCCCCCGCCCCGATAAACACCAACCCCCCCACCGTCCAGGCAACGATGTAGGCCCCGTACAGCGGCGGGCTTGCCCAGTTGTGCCACCAGCCCACCCGCCGCACTGCATAGGCAAACAGCGGGTTATCTGGCGACACGGCGCTGTGGGGCAGCCAGTGCGTGAACGGGTTCGGCTTGCCGGGGATGTCAGACATTTGCCCGCCGCAGCCTGTGTTTCGTCCAATTGAGTGCTGCCTGTTCTATTACCGTCATCAAAAAGACGAACAGCAGCACACCGCCCAGCACCCCCGCCCAGTTAATGGCGGAGTAACGTCCGTAACCACTCACTTGCAGCAGGCCCAGGTAATGCCCGTAACCACTCGCGTATAACACGCCAAACTGCACGCCCGTCACCACCACCAACAGCGCGGCTCGCACAGCCTCCATCGCCACCCCGCGCAGGCGTAGGGCTGGCAGCAGCGTGAGGGCAACCACCAACCGCACCTTGACCGGGATAACAATGGGAATGCTGGCCGCAAGCACGGCCAACAGCAGCGCCTCAGTGCGAACGAGGTCATACAGCGACAGGGTGAAGTTCGAGCCAAGAAACAGCCAATCGGTGAAGTAGACCGTTATGAACAAAAACACCGCCAATGCCGCGAACACCATCATGAGCACGGTAAGCTGCCACGTCCGCACCCGCGCCGCCGCCCGATAGCCCGCTACTATGCTTTCAGCCGACAGCGGCGTTAGCCGGAGCAGGTCGCCCACAGCCCCATGCTGGCTCCGTCGGATCACCTGCATCGTCATTTGCGAGACGAGTACATCCGCAAAAACCAGCATCGACGCGACGACGAAGATGATGCTGAGGATAGCGTCGTCGTATGACTGTGCCAGCGTGCCACGACTGGCTAACGACGCACTGCCCGTCTGGTTCAGCCATGTAAGGGCCGCAACAGCACCCCCACACACAGCCAAAACCAGGGCCAGGGGTAACAGGGTTAAAACGAGCGTGCGCCGCCAGGGAATATGCATGGGTTGGTACCAGCGCACGCGCTTAGTGAGCGCGGTCAGGAGTGGGTTGGGGCCATTTACGCCGCTGTGAGGTGCCCACCACATCAGCCGCTGCCACCAGTCGTGGCTGGTGGGGCGATGCGTCACGGCCCAGCGCTCGCGTAAACTGCTTGACCGGCGCAGTGCCCAGCGCAGGCCCAAACCGCGTATCAAGCGGAAGCTGCCCTGTATCAGCACAACCTGCACCAACACAAACCCAACAATTGTTAGCGTAATAAGCATTTCTTCCGCGTCATAGTCAAGGTAGGGCAACCGGTACATCTGGCTCGTCGCCCAAACCATCGCCGCAGTAAGGCCAGCTACCGCCGCCAGCATCAGCAGCCACACGCTCAGCATCAGCACAAAGGCCAACGGTAAGGCCGTGATGAAGCGCCGCACCTGGGCCGATAAGCCCATCGCCAGCGCGGTCATGGCCCGCAGCCGCCAGATAGGTTCCACCACGTAAACGACGCCAATGAGCAGCACCACCAACCCGACGTAGCTGTATAGCAGCGGGTTGTCTGGCAATTCCGTGATCCAGCTAAACGGATTGTAGTTTTCGATAACGGGCAGCAGCACAAACACCAGCAGCCCAAAGGCGGCAATCACGGCCACCCGCGTGCCCACCACCATCAGCGTGATGCGCCACAGGCGAAGCTGGTTGGCCTGATACAGCGCCTCAATCACCGATTGGCCCGACAACGGCGTAAGCTGGATGAGGTGCCAGCGGTGGGCATTGCGCTCCCCACTAATGCTGTTCACCGTAATGGCCATCACGATGAAATCCAGCAGGTAGCTGAGGCCAACACTGATGCCACCCACCCACAGCGTCGTGATGGCTACTAGCTGGGGGATATGCCACGTTTGCACCACGTTGCCGCTGTTAATAAAGCTGTTGACCACCCAGGCATAGCAGGCCAGCACAAACACCAACCACACCAGCAGCAGCACGGTCACCGTCCACAGCACCACCTCCAGGCCATAGCGTGCCGGGGCGGTGCCGTTGGCCCACCATTTGCGCCGCCGCATGTTCAGTTGGTACAGCGGGTGGTCTGCGTTGAGGGGCAGGGCCAGCAGCCAGCGCCCCAACCCCGACGGCTGACGGTTGCTTTCCGGCACGGTGGATGCCCTGCCCCACTGCGGCCACCCGCGGACGGACGGGCGATGCCGGGGGGCTGGCAGGCTCGCGGACGTGGCTTTTTTTGAAGCGCTCATGGTCACTCTTCCGGTTGCCGAACGATATACGATGATCGTAGCAGAGTTGGGGCGGGCGTGCAGGCGGTCTTTACCAGATTTGTACAGGTGTTATGGTTAAGCGTAGGGGGTACAGCGGGTTAGAAATTGTTTTCCAGCAGGCGCTCGGCTTCCAGGCTGAACGCGCCCTCACTGGCGACCAACGCCTCCAGGATGCGGCGGGCTTCGGTCAGGTTTTCGCCTTCCACCAACAGGATTTGTGCCCGGTAGTAGCGGGCGCGGGGGTTCGTCGGGTCAACCGCGAGCGCCTGCTGCACCTGGGCTATACCGGCTTCGGTTTGCCCCATCGCGTACAGTGCCCAGCCCTGCCCGGCCAACAGGTTCGGGTCTTCCGGGGCGTCTTGCAGCGCGTCTTCGATGGCCAGCAGCCCGCCGCTGCCCAGTTCAAACGCTTCTTCGGCATAGAACAGCGCCAGCAGCCGCTCAAATTCAGGGTCGCCGCCGCTCAGATTAACCGCCGTTTGGAACCAGCGCTCGGCTTCTTCCAGGTCGCCCACCAGCCGGTACGCCGTGCCCAACTCCGCGTACAGGGCCGCACTTTCTGGCGCGAGCGCTGCGGCCTGAATCATCGCTTCCAGGCTGCTGCCATAATCCCCCACATGGCGGCGGTGCAGGCCAAGTAAAAAGCGGATTTGCGGGTCATTGGGGCTAAGCTGCACCGCCGTGATGATCGCCGCTGCGCCGGCGCTGCCCTGCCGATCTTGCGCGAGGCTGAGGTAGGCCAGCGCCGTCGGGAACGGCTCACCGCTCAGGGAGCGGCTGAGCGCGTCGGCTTCTGCAAACGCGAGGGCGGCGTAGTCCCATAGTTCCTGTTCGATCAGGGTCAGGCCGACGAGCATCGGCTGCTGAACCGGGTCGAATGTAAATAGGTCGCGGTTTTCGATAAGGGCGACCCGCACAGCGCGGGCGGCCTCATTATAGAGGGGGTCCAGGGCAGCCTGCCGCAGATAGGGTTCTGCCGCCGCAGCGTCGTAGGGGGCACGCAGCATCCCCAGGTGAAAGTTAGCCCAGGTGTTTTCCGGTTGCAGGTTGATGAGCAGCGCAAGCGCATCTGCCGCAGCGCCCCACCGCCGGGCCAGCATGTAGCCATCAGCCAGTGTTCGCAGCAGGGCGGCGTCTTCGGTGGTGATGGCAGCTTGCTGCCAGTGGAACAGCGCCCGGTCAGTGTCGCCCAGGGTGTGCCACAGGTCGCCCGCCTGTTGGTGCAGGTCGGGCGTCCAGCCAAAGCGGTCAGCGAGGGCTTCAATGTGATAGAGGGCCTGCACGGGCCGGTTGCGGCGCAGGTTATCGCCCACAGCTATATTGTGCCCCTGCGGGCTAAGGGTGGGCAGTGCGGGCGGCGCGAATACGCCGGAAAGGTCGTTGTTGAACCGGGTTGTGGCCTCGACTGCTACCAGCAGCCCCACGAGCAGCGCAGCGGCGGCCACTGCTCGTCGCCACATCGTCCGCGCTTGCATTAGCTCGTGCGCCCAAGCGCCCCCTGTACGGCCTTTTCCACCTCATCAGAGGTGAAGGGCTTAATCAGGTAGCTGTGGATGCCCTGCAACTTGCCGATTAAGCGGTTGGCCGGGTCGCCATAGGCGGTGATAACCACAACGACGGGCAGCGTATCGGGTTCGGGCTTCCACTCGCGCAGCTCTTCCAGCATCTTCCATCCGGTCATATCCGGCAGGCCGATGTCCAGCAGCAGCACGTCGGGGACGCTGGCCTTTATCTTCTGGATACCCTTGCTGCCGTGCGCCACCCAATCGACCTGCATCCCCCGGTTTTCGAGCGTCGCCTGGATAACCTCGGCCAGTTCTTCGGTGTCTTCCACGATCAAAATCGTCGGCTTTTTGGCGTCGGTGACCACAGTGGCGTCCTGTGGTTGGGCCGTGTGAGCGGTCATTGAGGGCTGGGTTTCGTCAGTTTGGCTAACTTTGGCGGCCTCGCGGCTGTCTTTATTTTCGATGCCTTCACCTTCCATGCGAAGGGCGTTCAGGCTGCCTGTTACGGCCCGCACTCGCTCCGATTTTGTCGTGAGCCTGGGTAGGGTGGCCGTTTGCTGTTTGGGACAGGGTTCGCGGCGGGCTGCGCTTTCTGGCAGTCCCTCAGCCATCTCGTACAGCGTTCGTTTGCTAATGTTTGTCATAATGAATGTGGACCTTTTGGCTTGCGCGGCCAAATATAAAAAACGTATACAAATCAGTATAACATATGCGGTGGGCACCCCACAGGCATACTGAACGAATTCCAGGGCAATCGCTTCAAATTCCAAAATGTGCTTTTTTGTGCAATTTATGTCGATTTTGGAAGGAAATCAGCAAAATGATATATCTTTTCCGTTAGAAATCTCTCGATTTG
>DAOTTY010000062.1:0-7303 GCA_034437575.1 Anaerolineae bacterium
GCGGCGGGAGGGAGGGGTTTGTGCCGCCTTCGGCGGTGTTCCCCTTCCCTCATTTTGGGGGTAAGGGGCTAGGGGATGGGGGAATTCAGCCGAGTGCCTGAGCAGTTACAAAAAAGTGAACAAAACCTTACCTTTTCAGACGCTTTGCGTCCGAAAACACGGGTTCAAAGGCTGCCAACCCTTTGCAGGGGGCGGGGGCAGCGTCCCCGCGATGTGAAACCTTAACTTTGCAATAGCCCTACGGCGTGGTAAGTTCCCCCTGCAAGTGACCCCTGTCGGTGGTAAACTTTGGATATATACATTTTATCGTTAGCACCAATTGGTAGAGCGGGTACCCCCTTGAAGTGGATCTATCAGCTTCTCTTGTTGGCCTGCCTCGCCGGACTCACATCTTGCCAATCTGCTGGCCTAACCAATCAGCCCGGTCAACAAGAAAATCAAAGCGCCAACCAACCCCAACAAGTGACGCCCTCCGGTGAGCGTCAGACGATTCGCACTGTCATGAACGGCCAACCGCTTATGGTCACCGTTCCCGCCAACTGGCAGGCTCACACCCTACCAGATCGCTTGATCGTTACCGAAAGCCAGCAGTCCTTTAAAGATGTGGGGCGCTTGCAGGGCATCTCGATCAATATTTTTATTCCGAGTTCTAGCGACCTGCCGCAGCCCGGCAGTGACGCCAGTAATACCGCGCTGGGTGTGTTAAGCCGTGTCGCCTCCAACAGCGAATATATTGGCAATGCGGTGGTCTCGCAGCCGCACCCCTTTATGTGGGGGGACTACGCTGCTGCCTATTACACCCTCAACAGCGAAACAGATGTGGCCACGCTGCTGCTGTCGGTCAGCTTTCAGGATGTGCTGCTGGTGATGAACGTTAGCACGCCAGTGTCCGAAGCGGCTCGCATCCGTGACCTGCTGCCAGACGTGCTGCACACCATTGAAGTGGGGCGGCATCGCCTGCGCGGGCTGCACCTGGATGACCTGCCCAACCCGCTGGCCTACCCGGCGGATGAGGTCGCTATCGGCGCGACACAAGAGCGCTAACGCCCACCGTTTTTTGGTGTATGATGGGGCGTGACTTGTAAGAAGCCATTTGAGAAGCCCGTGAGGGCGCTGCCCTCACCCTCCTGGCAAGGGATGCTAGCCCCTTGTGGGTATGGGGTAAAACCCCATGCCTTGCTTTTCAAACAGGCTCTAAGCAGGAGGCCCCGAAATGCCGGAGAAACGCCCCATCCCCCTTACCGGGGAAGATACCATTGAAGATCACCCCCAGCTTGGCAAATACATAGACAACTTCCCCAGCCGTCGGCTGCGTGCGCTGCTGATGGGCTGGTCGTTTTTGATTGGCCTGGGGCTGCTGGTGAACCTCGCCTTTTGGAACAGTGACGCGGCGTGGGTGGGGCCAGTGGTGATTATCGGCATTGCGATTATAGCGCTGGTGGTGGGCTGGTGGATTATGCACCAGTGGAACCGCGAGGTCATCGTGTATGAGCGTGGCTTTACCTATCGTGAGGGCAGCGAGGATGTGCCGTTTGTGTTTGCCGAGGTGCAAACGCTGCGGCTGCGGGCGGAGCGGCTGACCTACCTGGGCGGGCTGCTCCGGCGCACGGTGTATCATGTTACGATCAGCACGGTGGGCGGTGACCGCATTGTGCTGGATAACACCTACAACAGCATTGACAGGCTGACTGACCGCCTGACCGAAGCCGTTAACACAGCACTGCGCCCGCGAATCCGCTACAGCTTACAACAGGGGCATTCGGTGGCGTTTGGCGAAGCCATCACGCTGACGGCTGACGGCATCCGTGTGGAAGGCGTGCCCACAGACGCCGCCCCCGATGGCACGGTACTGCCCTGGCACGATTTTAGCGGCTATCGCGTAGAAAAGGGCCAGCTACTGCTGCTCACCGGTGGGGAGTTGGTGTGGTTTGCCCAGCCCCTGGCGGAAATCGACAACCTCACCCTTCTGGTAGAATGGCTGCAAACGCATCAAACGTCGGCACAGGAGGCCTCCGCATGATTTACGAAATCCACCTGTATATTCCCAAGCGCCAACAGCTTACCCCCACCATGCTGGAGTGGCTGTTTGAAAACGGTCAGCGAGGCGACCAACCCGAAGCGTTTTGGCCGGTGTACAAGCTGAAGCCGCGTGTGCTGGCCCGCCTGATGATGCGCTTAGACCCGTCGCTGCTGCCCGTGCCGGGGCCGGGGCACGACGTAGAACTCCACTACCCGGACGAGCGCCTGGGCGTGGTGCTATACGCCCACGACCGGGGGGTGATTATCTTCTTTCCATATATGGCGTATGGCGTGTATTCGCGGGTGGTGCTGGGTATTGTGTACACGTATGTGCGCTACCTGTACGATACGCTGGGCTTTTGGAGCTATGACCCGCAGCTTGAGATGATTTCCTATGCGGACGATTACCAATCCCTCGAAGACACGGCCCTCATGATGGACGCGATTATGCCCAGGCTGCTGCCAGATCACAACACCTAGCGACCGCGCCCCGTCAACTTCCACAACAGATGCCTTGCGATGCTCAGACGCATTTGCTATTCTCTAGCAGTTCACATGAATTTAATATTTGTGAGCGGGGTACAACAGTTTGCACCGTACTCTTTAGGGGGTACTTCCCCGTGTGGCTGTGTGCCCCAAGTTTACCTTTTTAGGAGGATACCCTTTATGAAGCAGTTTTCCCGTGTTTTTGGGCTGAGCATGATGCTCGTCCTGGTGCTGTCTGTTGTGGGCGCGGTGACCGCTCAAGACGACGGCATATTCATTGTGGACACTGAAGCCGTCGGCGCGAGCGACATCCCCACGCTGGACCCGGCCCTCACCAGTGACACCGCATCCGTTACGGTTGTTGCCAACACGTATGTGACACTGACCCTCATTGACGACCAGACCTTTGAAGTCAAGCCCGGCATGGCAGAGTCCTGGGAATACGACGAAGAAACCCGCACCTACACCTTCAGCCTGATGTCTGGCGTGCCCTGGGTGGAGTTCGACCCAGCGGTGGGTGAGGTAGTTGAAGTGCTGGACGAAAACGGCGACGTTCGTATGGTGACCGCCAGTGACTTTGAGTACGGCATCACCCGTACCCTGTCCCCGGAAGCCGCCGCCCCCTATCAGTACGTGCTTTCCCCCTGGGTTGACGGCCTGGAATTTGAAGACGGCGCGGTTGCCAGCATTGACGGCGCAATGGTTGAAGCCGTTGACGACACCACCCTCACCGTCACCGTGCCAAAGGAAGTGGCTGGCGTAGGCTTCATCCCGTCTATCTTCGGCCTGTGGTTCACGGCTGCCCAGCCGCAGTGGATCATCGAAGAAGCCGGTGACGCCTGGATTGAAGCAGAGAACCACCAGAGCTACGGCCCGTTTGCCGTCAGCGAGTGGCTGCACGACGAAAGCCTGACGATGGTCAAGAACCCGTTCTGGCCGGGTGTTGAGGCGATGCCGCAGGCGACGGTTGATGGTGTGCAATTAATTGTTGCCGACACGTCCGTTTCCCTGGCGCAGTTTGAAGCTGGCCAGGCAGACATTGCCCAGGTTCCTACCCAGGACATCGACCGCATTCTGAGTGACCCTGAACTAAGCGAAGCCTTCTATGTGGCACCGGGCACCTGCACCTACTACTATGGCTTCAACATCGAAAAGGCCCCGTTCGACGACGTGCGCGTGCGCCGCGCCTTCTCCCAGGCCATTAACCGCCAGTCGTTAAGTGACAACGTGCTGCGTGGCGGCCAGCCCCCGGCAGGCTTCTTCGCCCGGCCCGACCTGGCCGCTGCCCCGTCCCAGGCACTGACCCCCGACCAGGGCATCTACACGGACGCCGAAGCCGCCCAGGCTGAACTCCAGGAGTACCTGGATGAAAACGGCCTCACCGTAGACGACCTGCCGCCGATCACCCTGATGCATAACGAGAACGAACTGCACGCCTCGGTTGCCGAAGCCATCCAGCAGATGTGGTCGGAAACGCTGGGCGTAGAGATCAACATCACCACCCAGGAGTGGGGTGTGTACCTGGATACGCTGCGGACCGACGCGCCGCAGGTTTACCGCATCGCCTGGTGCCTGGACTACCCGGACGCCAACAACTTCCTGTACGACGTATTCCACAGCACCAGCGAGAACAACTACACCAACTGGACGAACGAGCGCTTCGACGCCCTGTTGGAAGAAGCTCGCCTGTTGACGGACAATGAAGCCCGTCAGGCCCTGTATACCGAAGCTGACAACATCCTGGTTGCGGAAGATGCCGCCATCGCACCGATTTACTACTACACCACGCTGCGGATGTTCAGCGACCGCTTCGAGTTCACGCCGTCCAAAATCGGCCACCAAATCTATTCCAAGTGGGTGCCTGCCCAATAAGCCTTTTGGGGCGAATGTGCCAGGTTTGTAACCCGTGCGGGGGCGCAGGCAACTGTGCCCCTGCTTTGCATTTTGCCCCCGGCCCTTACCCCTACCCATCTACACAGAACACACCGTTGGAGAAACCCAATGACCAAGTTTATTATCCGTCGCCTTCTGTGGATGCTGCTGGTCATGTTCGTTGTGTCGCTCATTACTTTCGGGCTGATGAACATTATTCCGGGCGGGCCGTTTGACTCTGCCGGGGAAAAGCCACTCCCAGAAGCTGTCATTAAAAACATCGAAGATGCCTACGGCCTGGATGACCCCATCTGGTTTCGCTATGTCAGTTACGTGGGCGGCGTAACTATCCCCAAGCTGACGTATGGTGAATGGCAGTATAACCTGACGCTGGACCGCGCCGACGTAAACCCGGAACTGGCCGACACAGCCAACACCCAAGAAGCCCCCGACAAATACATCTTCCCGCGCCGCATCTTAGACCAGTACCGCAGCCAATCCGTGATTGACGATTATCTGGTCAACATCCCACTGCCGTTTGTCACGCAGCGGGTGCCCGTCAACATCCGTGATGCAGCCAGCAGTGGTGGCAGCAACATCGGCACACTGCCCACCGGCGCTGATGTTGAGGTGCTGCGAATCAACAACGACGAAACGTTCTATCAGGTGCAGGTCAGCGAACCGCTGGCCAACGCTGAAACCGTCGGCTGGATACCAGCAAGCCGCGTCAACGTAAGCAGCGACACCTTCAGCGAAGACAACCCCGCTAGCGCCACAGTCAGGGCGGCCCCGGCCACACTGCGCTGGATGAACTTCGGCCCGTCTTACGCCAGCCGCAGCCAAAGCGTAAACAACTTCTTCCGTAACCAGTTGATTGTGAGCATCCAGCTTGGCCTGGCGGCCATCACTGTGTCTACCGTGATTGGCATTCCGCTGGGCATTATCGCGGCGCTAAACCGCAACACCACCTGGGACTATGTGAGCATGGGCGTGGCCATTTTGGGCGTGAGTGTGCCCGTGATTGTGCTGGGGCCGATTTTGCGCTATCTGGCAGTCGAGGTGGCCTGGCTGCCCGTGAGCGGCTGGGGCACCTGGCAGCAGGTGCTATTGCCCGCCTTCGCGCTCGGTTTTGCCCAGTCGGCGCTGCTGGCCCGCCTCACCCGTGCCAGCCTGCTGCAAGTGCTTAACGAGGACTACATCCGCACGGCGCGGGCTAAGGGCCTGGGTGAACGGGCTGTGATTTTGATTCACGCGCTCAAAAACGCTATGATTCCAGTGGTGACGGTGATTGGGCCGCTGCTGGCTGCGCTGGTCACCGGCTCGTTCGTGACCGAGCAGATTTTCGCCATCCCCGGCATTGGGCGTTACTTTGTCGCCAGCGTCACCAACCGCGACTACCCGATGATTATGGGCACGATTTTGATGTACGCCTTCTTCCTGGTGGTGGCCAACATGCTCGTAGATGTCATTTACGCGCTGCTGGACCCGCGCATCCGTTATGATTAGCTGCTCAGGTCGAGACGAGAGGACCCCTACCGATGACAGTTGAAGCCAAGCCCATCAGCGGCGGTGTTGCCAAACTGGACGATGCAGGCGCAAAGGGCCGCAGCCTGTGGGCCGATGCCCTGGCGCGGCTGTTTCGTAATAAGGCGGCGGTGGCCGGGCTGATTATTATCATCCTCAACCTGCTAATGGCCACGTTCGCCCCCTGGATTGCGCCGCGTGACGCCTCTTTGCAGGTGTTGGAGGACAACAACGTCGCCCCGCTGTGGGTGATTCGTATGTTCCCCGTGATGCAAGCAGCAGACCAGACGCGCTCCCTGACCCCGCCCAACCGCTGGCAAATCCAGATTGAGAACGGGCAAGATGTACGCACCGGGGATACCCTGGCCACCAAAGACGACGGCACCACTGTTAACGCCGTGTTCACCGGCACGGCCTTTATCAGCGGGACGAGTGTAGGCGTGACGCGGGCCAATGTGCAGTTTTACGACATTGATGAAACCTGGGAAGTGCTGCTTGATCCACTGGCGCTGATGCAGCCGGTAGCCCCCGGCACCGAAATCGCCACCAACGGCGACGACGTGATTACTGCCGAGTTTCGGGGAACGGTAGACGTGGACAGCGCCAACGGCGTGATTCGCATCAAAGAGCAAAATGGGGGCTACGTCAAAGTGAGCGACGATTACCCCATCGGGGCCGACTCGCTGGGCCGCGACCTGCTCAGCCGCATCATGTACGGGTCGCGGGTGTCTTTGGCGGTGGCGTTTATCGGGCCGCTGGTGAGCATCAGCGTGGGGATGGTGGTGGGCCTCACGTCAGGCTATGCGGGCGGCTGGGTGGATAACCTGCTTATGCGCTTCGTAGACATCATGTACGCCTTCCCCACGATTTTGCTGATTATCCTGCTGATGGCGGTGTTCCGCAGCAGTTTTGCAGATGCCACGCCGGGGTCGTTCCGGTATGTTGTGGGCCAATGGGATGCCGCCGTCGGGGGGATGTTGTTCATTTTCATTGGCATCGGTCTTACATCGTGGATGCAGTTGGCGCGGCTCACTCGTGGGCAGGTGCTTAGCGTGCGCGAGAAGGAATATATCGAGGCCGCCTACGCCATCGGCACCGACCGCCTGACGATTATCCGCCAGCATGTGCTGCCCAACATCCTGGGGCCGCTCATCGTGGCCGAAACGCTGACGATCCCGATTTACATTTCGTATGAGGCGTTTTTGAGCTTTATCGGCCTGGGGGTGAACCCGCCCACGCCAAGCTGGGGCGCGATGATCGCTGACGGCGCGGAGGCCATCCGCACGTTCCCCAACCACGCGATTTTCCCGGCGTTGGCGTTGTTTTTCATTATGTTCGCGTTCAACTTTTTGGGCGATGGCCTGCGCGACGCGCTGGACCCGCGTATGCGGGGTGTGGACTA
>DAOTTY010000063.1:0-15940 GCA_034437575.1 Anaerolineae bacterium
AGGCATACCGCACGGAAGCCACACAGCCGATTGAACTGAGCATTTTGCCGTCTGACGTGGAGGCCGTTGTGCTTGATTTGCCAGACGTAGACACCCGCACATCCTCGCAGCCGGATGCTGCGGTGGCGGCCCTCACTCTGCGAAGCGTCCCTAACGCACCTGTGGCACTGCCCCTGAGTTGGTTGTGGTGGCTGTGGGCGCTGCCCCCGCTTATGTTCACGGTGGTGTTGGGGCAGCAGGTTTACAGGCAGCGGCAGTCGCGCAATGCGGAGCAAACTCGGCGCACCCAGGCACTCAAGAACGCCCGCAGCCAGCTTGCCGCTGTGACCAAGCTGCGTGGTGACCAGGCTTATCGTGAACTGTTTACGATTATTGTCACGTACTTTGCCGATAAGTGGGATGAAGACCCCCTGGGACTCAACAAAGCTGATTTAAGCCAGCGGTTGGACGACACTGGCCTTGCCCCGGATGTGGTGGATCAGGTGTTGTTGTGCCTGGAAGAGGCGGAGGCTGGGCGTTACACCCCGTCGCGTAAGTCGCCGCCGCGCAGCCTGATAAAGCAAACGCTGCTGACGCTGATCGCAGTTGATGCGGCACTGGAGGAGGCATGACGCGGTTTGTAGGGCTGCTGCTGATTGTATGCCTGGGTGTGGTAGCCAATGCACAGGCGCAAACAGGCACGGCGGACGCACTTGCACAGGCGCAGCGGGCTTACACTGCTGGGGACTACACTGCTGCGCTGGCGCTGTATGAGCAGGTCTTGGCACAAGGGAGCAGCCATCCGGTGGTGTACTTCAATGTGGCGACAACCCATGAAGCGCAGGAGCAGGTGGGGTGGGCGCTGTTGTACTACTTTAAGGCGCAGCAGGGTATGCCTCGTGATGTCATTTTGACCCAACGCATTATGCAAATACAGGCTGCCCGCCTGGACGTGCAGCAGGAAGAAGCTGTTATTATTGATCGGTTGGGGGTTGTGGTCAGTGGGATTGTGACGACGGGTGAACTTGCAAGTGCGGGCTTTAGCCTGTGGCTGGTGTGGTTTGGGTTGGCCACATCGGGGATAATACGACCTGTGTGGCGGGAAGGGCTGCGCCCGGTGCTGGTGGTGCTGGGGGTGGTGATGCTGTCCGTCGTGTTGTTACTGGGGGCACGCCTGTTCGTGGAAAACTACCGTCCGCTGGGCGTGGTGGTTACGGCTCAGGCCGAGGTATACAGCGGGCCGGGTGAGGCGTACTTGCAGTTGTTTACGCTGTCGGAGGCGGCGGAACTGCGCGGCGTGAACGAGCAGCCGGGTTGGGTTCGGGTGATTTTACCGGATGGGCGGCGCGGTTGGGTGCAGCAGGGTCAGGTTGTGCTGGTCACGCATACAGGTCCCTGATGAGCGGCATAATATGTTCGTGATTGGTCACGACACGGGCACCCGCCTGCGTTAACAGGTCGATTTTGGTTTGGGCGTCGGTTCCGGCTTCGTCTACGATGGTGCCCCGGCTGCCCATGAGTGTATTGGGTGGTGCGGCGCGGCCTGCAATGTGAGCGATAACCGGCTTGGTCATCTGGTGGATGTAAGCCGCTGCGTCATTTTCCTCATAACCGCCAATTTCCCCCAGCAGCACAACATATCGGGTGTAAGGGTCTTCTTCAAATAACCGCAAAATGCGCTGCATCCGTGTGCCCAGGATGGGGTCTGCACCAATGCTGACGATGGTGCTTTGGCCAATATTTTGCTGGGTGAGGGCGTGCGTTACGGCAAAGGCCAGGGTGGTGCTGCGGGACACCACGCCGACCTCGCCGGGGGTGGCGATGAAGCCGGGAATGATGCCCAGGCTGGTTACACCCGGCACCAGGATGCCGGGGCTGTTGGGGCCAATTAGGCCGCTGGTGGTAAAGCGGATGTACTCACGCACGCGCACCGCATCTAGCACGGGCACACCACTGGTGACGCAGACAATCAAGCGAATGCCGCCGTCAATGGCCTCGTAGATGGCATCTGTAGCATGGGCCGCAGGCACAAACACCACGGATGTATCGGCATCGGTTGCGTTGACGGCATTTTGTACGCTATCGAACACGGGCTTGCCCAAAAACCACTCGCCGCCCTTGCCGGGCGTTACGCCACCAACAATATTGGTGCCCAGGTCCATCATGCGCTCGGTAAAACGCTGCCCCTCTTGCCCGGTAATGCCCTGAACGATAACGCGATTGGACTCGTCAATGAGTATAGCCATGTGATGATTGCCCGTGATTGCGAATTTGCTCCACCGAAATGATAACCCACAGGGGCGGGGTTGGTCGAATAGCAGACTGGTGTGGGGTGCAACAGTAAGCGTTGTGACTTTGCGCGTGGGCAAAAACAAGGTACCTTCTGAGTGGTTTTACCTTGCCTGCCGGAACGGATGAACTGATGACGCAAACAGCAGAACATAGACGACTGGACGACTATCGCAGCCGCAAGTCCAACTGGAAGCACTGGGGGCCTTATTTGAGTGAGCGGGCCTGGGGCACTGTCCGCGAGGATTACAGCGCGACGGGCGAAGCGTGGGACTACTTCCCGCACGATCACGCTCGCAGCCGCGCTTATCGCTGGAACGAGGACGGGTTGGCGGGCATTAGTGATCGAAATCAATACCTATGTTTTGCACTGGCCCTGTGGAACGGCAATGACCCGATCCTTAAAGAGCGTATGTTTGGGTTGACGGGGATTGAGGGTAATCATGGTGAGGACGTGAAAGAGTATTATTACTACCTGGATAGCACCCCTACCCACAGCTACATGAAGATACTGTATAAGTACCCGCAGCGCGAGTTCCCCTATGATGATCTTGCTGCGGAGAATGAGCGGCGTGGCTTCCGTGAGTTTGAGTATGAACTGATGGACACAGGCGTTTTTGACGACCATCGCTATTTCGATGTGACGGTGGAGTATGCCAAAGCCGCCCCAAACGACATTCTGGCGCGAATTAGCATCAGCAACCGGGGCGATGCAGCGGCAGACATCACGGTGCTGCCGACGTTGTGGTTCCGCAATACGTGGGGTTGGGGCTATGAGGCCGGGCCAATGGGCGATGTGCTGGGCAAGCCGTCTATGCGGCGGATAAGCGATGGCAGCGGCTTTTTGGCACTAGAGGCGGCGCACCCGGTAGCGGGCACATATCGCTTGTATGCTGAGGCGGCGGATAATCTGCTGTTTACAGAAAACGAAACCAACGTTGAGCGCCTGTTTGGGCTGCAAAATGCAACACCTTACGTCAAAGATGGTGTTCATAATTATGTTATCCATGGTGATGCAGGTGCAGTGAACCCGGACAGTACCGGGACGAAGGCGGCAGCTCACTACAAGATGACTGTGCTAGCGGGGGAGACGGTGACGGTGCGCTTGCGCCTGACGGACGCGGCACTGATTAACATGACGCCGTTTATGGGGTTTGATGCAGCATTTGAGGAGCGACTGGCCGAAGCAAACGAGTTTTATGCAGGGGTGCAGCGCGATGGCCTGCCGGAAGATGAGCAGCGCGTACAGCGGGCGGCATTTGCTGGCATGTTATGGACGAAGCAGCTTTACTACTATGATTTGGAACAGTGGTTGCAGGGTGACCCTGGTACGCCTGCGCCGCGCAAACGCCAGCAGGGCCGCAACCACAACTGGACGCACCTGCATAACTTTGACATCATCTCCATGCCAGATAAGTGGGAATACCCCTGGTATGCAGTGTGGGATTTGGCATTTCACTGTTTGCCGCTGGCCCTGATTGACCCGGATTTTGCCAAGCGCCAACTGATGTTGTTTACCCGCGAGTGGTACATGCACCCCAATGGGCAGGTTCCGGCATATGAGTGGGCCTTTGAAGACGTGAACCCGCCGGTTCATGCGTGGGCGGTGCGGCGGGTGTATGAAATTGACGCTGAGATAACCGGGACGCCTGATCGGGCCTTTCTTGAAGAGATGTTCCATAAGCTGCTGCTCAACTTTACGTGGTGGGTCAACCGCAAGGATGCAGACGGCAATAACATCTTCCAGGGGGGCTTTTTGGGCCTGGATAACATCAGTGTGTTTGACCGCTCTAAAGCACTGCCTGTTGAGGGGCATATTGACCAGTCCGACGGCACGGCATGGATGGCGTTTTACTCGCTGGAAATGCTGAATATGTCGATTGAGTTGGCCAAAGAAAACCCGGTTTACGAGGGTATGGCGACCAAGTTCTTTGAACACTTCCTGCGGATTGCTCATGCAATGGCGAACCTGGGTGGTACGGGCCTGTGGGACGCGGAAGACGGCTTCTTTTACGATGTGCTGCACATGCACGACGATACAATTGTCCCGTTGAAGGTGCGCTCACTGGTGGGGCTAATGCCGATGATTGCGGTAGAAACCATCGGCAAAGAAACGCTGGACCGGATGCCTGCCTTTGCCCGCCGCGTGGACTGGTTTTTGACAAACCGGCCCTATCTGGCAGAGGAAATGGCGAGCTTTCACCGTCCGGGCGAAAACGACCATAAACTGCTGTCGATACTGTCGCAGGACGGGCTGAAGGACGTGCTGCGTTACATGCTGGACGAAACCGAGTTCTTGAGCGATTACGGCATTCGCTCAGCCAGCAAGTTCCATGAGGAAAACCCGTATACGTTTTACCTGGATGGTGGCGCGGCATTTTCCATGAAGTATTTGCCAGCAGAAAGTGACAGCGGATTGTTTGGGGGCAATTCTAACTGGCGTGGGCCAATCTGGTTCCCGATCAACTTTTTGCTCATCGAAGCGCTAGAGAAGTTTTACCGATACTGTGGCGATGACCTGACTGTGGAAATGCCAACGGGCAGCGGCCAGTACGTCACGCTCAAGCAGGCCGCAGATGAACTCTCCCGGCGGCTGATTCGCTTGTTTTTGCGGAATGAGAAGGGGCAACGGCCCATTTATGGTGGGGTGCAAACGCTGCAAGATGACCCGCACTGGCGTGACTTGATTCTGTTTCACGAGTATTTTCATGGGGACAATGGTGCGGGGCTGGGGGCATCGCACCAAACGGGATGGACGGGGCTGGTGGCTTATTTGATTCAGCGAGTGGATCGTGCATAGGCACTGTGCGGGTTATAACCCTGCCCTGCCGACCATGCCGCGCATCAGGTAGCGGCGGGCCAGGATGAAAACGATCAGCCCCGGCGTCATGACAATGATGCTGGCGGCAGCAAGCTGTTCGTTGTTATTGCCTTCGAGTTGGCTTTGCAGGTCATACAGGGCGACGGGGGCGGTTTTCATTGTGTTGCTGGTGAGCAAAATCAGGGCTGTGAGGAAGTCGTTCCAGTTGTAAACGAAGTTCACCAGGAACACAGCCGCCAACCCCGGTGCAGATAGGGGCACGACAATCCACAGCAGGATTTGCAGCGCGTTGGCACCGTCAACAGCGGCGGCTTCTTCGAGGGATGGCGGCAGCGACTCGTAAAAGCCTTTCATCACCCACACACCGAAGGGCACGCCATACGCGCCGTAGACGAGAATCATCACGGTGTAGGTGTTTAACAGGCTCAGGTCGCTGGCAATAGCGAACAGTGGCACCAGCGTGGTAATCGTGGGCAGCAGCATCATAGCCAGCAGCCCACCGAGTATGATCTGGCGGCCCGCAAAGTGCATCCGGGCGAAGGCATACCCTGCCATTGCACAAATCGAGGTGGTGACGACTGCGCCGCCCAGGCTGTTGACGGTGCTGTTCAAAATGCTGCGCCCGAAGCGCGGCGAGGTGAGCAGGTGGCGGTAATGGCCGAAGAACAAGCCGCCGTCACCAAAGGCGTTTGTTGCCAGCCCAAAGCCACGCGGTTGCAGCGATGTATACAGCGTGTAGCCAATCGGGAAGAGCAACAGCAAGCACACCCCACTCAGGGTGATGTGAACAGCTAGGCGGCGCGGGTGTTTCATAGTGGTGTGCCCTGCGTGCGGAGGGCGCTCACGTAGGTGGAAATCACGAAGGCCGTCACGATGAACACCATCACGGCGAGGGTGGCCCCATAGCCAAAGTTAAAATACTGGATAGACTCGCGGTACATGTGCAGGGCCAGCACTTCTGTTGAGCGCCCCGGCCCACCCTCGGTGATGGACAGGAACATGCCGGTTGTGTTGATCGCTTGCACCGTCAGGAAGGCGAGCGTCACCTGGTGGGTGGCGGCCATCAGCGGGACGGTCACGCGCCAGAATGCCTGCCAGCGTGTTGCACCGTCAATGGCGGCGGCTTCGTGGATTTCGTGGGGAATGGTTTGCAGTCCGGCCAGCAGCAGCAGCATCCCAAAGGCGAGTGCCCGCCACATCGTCGCGGCGATGACGACGCCCATTGCGCCGCTGCCAGTTCCCAGGATATTCGCAGCGAGGGGGTCTAGCCAGGATTGCACAATGCCCACACCGGGCAGGAACAGCCAGCGCCACATCACCCCGGCGACGATCTCCGACAGCATCCAGGGGATGAAGATCAGCGTCATGTAAAGGCGGCTGTGGCGTACCCCGCTATGAAACACCAGCGCTAGCAAGTAACCGAAAATTAGCACCAGTGGCACAAAGAATGCGGCAAACGTCGCAGTCAGGCGCAGCGCATTCCAGAAGGCGGGGCTGCTAAGAACGGTCAGGTAGTTGTGTAAGCCGTTGTATTCCAGGGCACCCCGCCGCGTGCGGTGAAAGCTGAGGTACAGGTTGTAGAGGGCCGGGTACAGGCTTACCCCGGCGACCACAAGCAATGCCGGGGTGACGAGCGCATAGGGCAGCAGCGCTTTGAGCGTTAGGCGAGGGCGCATTGGCTTACCAGTGGCGATTGAGAATCTCCTGCGCGGACGCTTCCAGGCGGGTGAGTGAGTCGAGGTCCGGGTTGAGCAGCAGCTCTTGCAGGGTAGCGGCCAGGGCATCTACGCTTTCCAGGTAGAAGGGGCTGCGCTGCATGTAAATCCCCTGCTCGTTGAGGATGACGTTTGCTGCGACAAAGAAATCCTCGTCAAAGACGGGGTCATCAGCAGCGGCGGGCAGCGTTGGGATGCCGAACTGCGACTGTGCCCACAGGGACAGATTTTCCGGCTGCATGAATAGGTCTATCCAGGTAGCGGCCCCGGTGGGGTTGGCTGCATCTGATGGGACGACCCATGCCTCGCCCATCATGAAAACGCGGGGGCCGCTGCCGAAGTCTACGCCACCAGTCATCACCACCTCACCAGAATCAACCGCATCTTTTAGCCCCGGAACGAACATGGGTGACCAACTTGCCCCCCGGAAGGATGCCGCCTCCCCGTTGAGCCAGGGTGTTTCCGCGTCGAAGAAACTGCCGGAAACGCTTAATTGCGGTAGGTGGCCGCCGGTCAGTAGTTGACGGTTAAAGGCGACGACTTCAGCGACGGCTTCAGTGGCCCAGGCAGGTTTGCCGTCAGCGTCGAACAGGGTGCCACCGTTAGAAGCGATCATCGGGTACCACAGCGTTTCTATAGCAGAGTAGCTGCGCCCGGCGTAGAAGGTGGTGAACACACTGTTTTCGCCTGTGACCTGCGGGGCGACTTCAAGCCAGCCAGCCGCCGTCTGCGGGAAGCCATCCGGGAAGGCGGCGTCACGGTAGTAGGTCACGCCACTGCGGACGGTGTGAACCACACAGTAGCGCCCCTCGTCGTACAGGCAGGCGTCGGCGTCTTTGTCGTTAAGGTCGGTCAACCATTCGGTGTTACTCAGCGCATCGTCCAGGGGGAGTAGTGCGCCAATATCTAGCAGGGATGGGATATGTTGGCCGGTGGTAGCGACGACATCCGGCACGTCGCTGTTGGTTTGAGCGGCGATGGCCAGTTTGGGCGCGACCTGATCCCACGCCACCTGTTCGTACACCACTTCGATGCCAGTGGCGGCTTCAAAGGCGTTAATTTGACTGTTGAGGTTGACCGCGTTCTGGTTGTCTGTGTCCGTCAGGTCGTAGCGTGACCACAATACAAGTTGTTCTGTGGGTTGTGCCTGCACAGCGGTTGTTATCATGACCAATGTTGCAATCAGCGTGAGTAGGCGGATGGGTTGCATAGTTCGGAACTCCTGGTGGGTTTGCCGGGGTGGCGATGTGGTTGGCGACTGTGGCCCGGCGGTGGTTGTTGGCAAAGCGTTACGCATTGTACACGGGGGAATCATCGCCTGCGATATGAATTTCAGCCGGGGAATTTGTGCATGATGCTGTGGGGGTGCCGGGGACGATGGTCGCGGGAACTAAACGGTTTCGAGTTCGCGGATGGTATCGAGGGTGAAGGCTTCGAGCGAATCTAGCACAACGTGTGCATGGGCCAGCTTTGCCGTTGAGGGCGGGAAGCGGTGATCGGGCACGGCGATGACCTTCATCCCGGCGCGGCTGCCCGATAAGATGCCGTTACCTGAGTCCTCCAGGCAAACGCAGGCTGCCGGGTCTACGCCGAGGCGCTCTGCCACGGCCAGATACACATCCGGGTTAGGCTTGCCCCTGGCGACGTTATCCGCAGACAGTACGACCTGGAATTTGCCAGCGACGGCTGCGTCACCTGTGACGGCATCAATCAACACCTGCGGCGACCCGGACGCAACGCCAGTCGGATAGTGCGTGTGGGCCAGGTCAACGGCGGCGACGGCACCAGGGCGATAGGGCACGCCCTGCTGGTACATTTCCACCATGCGGTCAATGATGTGCTGCTGCACCTGAGCCGGGGGTAGGGTCAGGTCTAGCCGTTCAATCATGTAATCGACCCACTCCTGCGTGCTGACGCCCATCACCGCCTTGTGATCGTCTTCCGTCCATGCTTTGCTCGCCTCAGCGGCCATCGCGGCTCTGGCTTTGTCCCACACGGGTTCGCTATCCACCAGCAGCCCGTCCATGTCGAAGATCACCGCTTTGATTTGCGTCATGCGTCGCGCCTCACTATTCGCTCTGATGCCGACGGTAACCATACCACATTTCCAACCGGCAAGGCGAACCGTTAACCATCCATGCCCAGGCGGTAGGGGTGGGTGTACACGCGCAGCGAATCCTGGCGGACGTAGCCCACCATGCAGATGTCCCATGCCTGGGCCAGTTCAAGGGCGGTGCTGGTGGGGGCGGTGCGGCTGGCCACAATCGGGATGTTGAGGCGGTGCGCTTTGGTCATCATCTCGGAGCTGATGCGCCCGCTGGTCATGAGGATGCAGTTGCGGGCGTCTGTGCCATCACGCACGACTTTGCCTGCGATTTTATCCACCGTGTTGTGACGCCCGACATCTTCCGCGCTGTAGAGCGGCCCATCGGCGGTGCCAAGCAGGGCGGTATGCACGCCGCGCACCTTGTTATACAGGTGAGCGGCGCTTTTGAGGTCGCGCATCCGGCGCAGGATGACATCGGGTGTGGTGGTGAAGTCGGTTTCTACGCTGTGACGGCGAGCGTTCACCTGCTGGAAGGTCACGCCCGCGCCGCACCCGGATGTGAGGATCATTTGGCGGCGGGTGTTGATGCTGCGCCGGTGCAGTTCCACGTTGATGCACTCGTCGTCGGGCAGGTGGGTAATGGCCTTGACCTCGGCCATGTTTTCGATGACCGCTTCGTTGTAGAGGAAGCCCAGCGCTAAGGCTTCCTGGTCGGTAGGGCTGCACATCATCGAAGCGAGGGTGTAGCCGTTCACGCGCACGGTCAGGTACACCTCTTCGATGACGCCACCGTCAATGGCGTGGACGCCGCTTCCGTCAACAGTAATGTAGGTGTGAGGGCGGTAGCCGCGCCGGGTGTTTGCGTTAGCTGTCATGACCTTTGCCGTTGGCTTTGGGTTTGCGGGGTTTGCGCGTCATCTGCCGGATTGCATCGGGACTGAGGCCCTGTTGCATACCCCACTCCACTTTGGGCTTGAGGGCACCTGTTGGGCACACGTCCAGGCATTGACCGCAGAATACGCACGGTGAATCGGTTATGCTGGCACCGAAGGTAGTGGCCACGCTGGTATTGTGGCCGCGCCCGTCCAGCGTGAGGGCAAATGTGTACTGTGCGTCCTCACCGCACACCTGTACACAGCGCCAGCACGTTACGCACTGCGAGTAGTCGCGGATGTAGAACGGGTTGTCGTCGTAGACGGGGTGTTCACGCCTTTCAGCATCGGGGAAGCGTTCGGCGTTGGCGTTGTAGGTTTCCATTTGCTGTTGGATTTCCGGTGCTTCATCCAGGTTGACGGACGCACTGAGCATTTCCAGGATGGTGCGGCGGCTGCGCTCAACACGCTCATTGTTCGTTTCAACGTTGCTATCGGCCTGGCAGGGCGCGATACAAGCGGGTTGCAGCACGCGGCCTTCGTTCACATCCACAACGCACAGGCGGCATAGGCCGTTGGCGGCGGTTTTATCGCTGTAGCAGATGATGGGCACGTCCTTACCGATGGCTTCAGCGGCTTTAAGCAGGGTGGTGCCTTCGGGGACAGTGACGGTTTCGCCGTCAATGGTGAGGGTAATGGTCTTCTCGGTCATGGGACTATTCCAGTAAAGGCTATTGTTCAAATAGGTGCGGGAACTTGTCCATGGCGCTGAGCACAGCCATAGATGCTGTTTGGCCCAGCCCACAGATGGATGCTTCTTTCATCGTCAGGCCCACATCAACGAGGCGCTGCTTATCGCCATCGACGGGGCTTTCGACGCGCTCAAGGATTTCTAGTTGGCGTTGGGTGCCCAACTGGCACGGGAAGCACTTGCCGCAGCTTTCATGCTGGAAGAAGTGCCCCAGCGACTTGAGCACGTCGCGCAGGCTGGTTTGTGTGTTAAACACCATAATTGCGCCAGAGCCGAAGGTGCTGCCTGCTGCGCGTAGGGTCTCAAATGTGAGCGCTACGTCAATTTCGTCTGGCGTGATGAACGTGCCGGCTGCGCCACCCATCAGCACGGCCTGCAACTCACCATCAATGCCGTGACAGCGCTTTTCCAGTAGGTCACGCAGGGAAAGGCCGGGTTCGATTTCGTAGACGCCCGGCGTGACCACATGCCCGCTTACCGAGACGAGCTTGGTGCCTGTGCTTTTTTCTGTGCCGTGCTGCCGGAACCAGTCCGGGCTGTTGGCGATGATGTGCGGCACGTTGCACAGCGTTTCCACGTTGTTGACGACGGTGGGCTTACCGAACAGGCCGTGTGTGGTGGGGTACGGCGGCTTGATGCGCGGGAAGCCGCGTTTGCCCTCGATGGCCTCGAACAGCGCGGTTTCCTCACCGCAGATGTAAGCACCGGCCCCGCGCCGGATTTCGATGTGGAACGAGAAGCCCGTGCCCATGATGTTCGCGCCCAGGTTCCCGGCGGCTTCGGCGGCGTGGATGGCGTTTTGCAGGATTTGGGCAGCGCGGGGGTACTCGCCGCGAATGAACAGATAGCCCTTCGCCGCGCCGACGGCGTAGCCTGCTATGGCCATGCCCTCTAGCAGCAGGTGCGGGTACTGTTCCATCAGGATACGGTCTTTGAAGGTGCCGGGTTCGCTTTCATCGGCGTTGCACACGATGTATTTGGGGGTGCCGTTTGCACCGCGTGTGAACTTCCACTTGAGGCCCGTTGGGAACGCCGCGCCACCCCGCCCGATGAGTCCCGCTGTTTCCACGTCCGCAATGACCTGCTCTGGTGTGCTGGTTTGCAGGGCTGTACGCAGGGCGGCGTAGTCGTCGGCGGTGGGTGGGTTGTCATCCAGCAGGACGTTGGGCTGCGCGTCGGCATTGTTGCGATAGTCGTAGCCTGCCGGATGCTCCAGAAAGCCCGCGACGTGGTCGGCGTCTACCGGGCCATACAGGAACTCACCCTTGGCAACTTCGCTGATTAGCACAGCGGGGGCGTGATCGCACAGGCCCAGGCACTCGGTTTTCTCCAGCGCGACGGGACCATCGTCTGAGGTTGCGCCAACTTCTACGCCGAGCGCGTCACAGAGGGCGTCAAGTGTTTCTTGGCTGCCGCACACCGCACACGTCGGGCTGGTACACACCCGGATGACGGTGTTGCCAGTGGGTTTGTTATAGAACAGCGTGTAAAAGCCGATGACGCCGAAGATTTCCGCTTCTGGCACGCGCAGCGTATACGAAATCTCGCGGACGGCGTTAGCGTCAATGTGGCCGTAGGCGGTTTGCACGTCCCACAGCACGGGCAGCAGCGCATCACGGCCCTGCCCGGCGTACTCGTCTAAGATGTGTTGTAACGGGGTTTTGTCGATAATCATGTCATCACTCTAAAGCATATTGGCTAGTTGGCGGGCTTCTTCGAGCTGCTGCGGGGTGTTGACGTTGAAAAACACGGGCCGTCCTGCCGTGATGGGTTCGTACTCCG
Organism: Anaerolineae bacterium; assembly: GCA_034437575.1. Taxonomy (GTDB): domain Bacteria; phylum Chloroflexota; class Anaerolineae; order Aggregatilineales; family Phototrophicaceae; genus DAOTTY01. Next base: position 12,257 of record DAOTTY010000063.1, read on the forward strand.
ATTCGTCCAAGTAGCGCACGCGCACCTGTGGGTAGAAGCCGATCACTTTGAGGTGGTCTGCGTTCAGCCGGGATTCAATCGCGGGCAAACACGCCTTGCTGTAGACCGCGTGCAAGCCCTGCGGGTAGCCGTCCACGCGGGGCACGATGACGTTAGGCGGCGGCTGCGCGTCGATTTGCGCCGTCATGTATTTGAGCAGCGCGGGTTCCACAAAGGGCATATCACAGGCGATGGCCAGCACGTAGTCCGTTGGGCTGTGGCTGACTGCCGCATGAATGCCACCCAACGCGCCTTTATCCGGGATGACATCACCGAACATGGGCAAGCCTAACTGTGCGTAGTCAGCCGGGCGATTGGTAATCAGCAGCGTGTGGGATTGCCCAACATCGCTTACGCGCTCCACTAATCGTTGGATGATGGGTTTGTTACCGATGGACACAAACGACTTGTCTGTGCCCATGCGGCTGCTTTTACCCCCGGCGATGATGGCAACTGAGAACGACGGCATCTGTGCGCCCCTTAATGCACGAAGCGCGTCGGGTCTTTGATGGCACCCCGGCCAGCCAGGGCAACGTTGGCACCGTCACGCGGCGGCGGTTGTGTTTTACGTAGTTGAACAGCGGCCATCTTGAAATCCGGGATTTTGGCGCGTGGGTCAATCTTGTCTAGCGTAAGGATGTTAGCGGCGGCTTCAACGAAGTGAAACGGTAGGAAGACCGTCCCGGCGGGTGAGCGGCCCGTGACCATCACGCGGCAGGTGATGCTGCCCCGGCGGGATGTGGTTTCGACCCAATCACCGGAGACCAGTTCGAGCGCGTGGGCGTCGTCCGGGTGCATTTCCAGGATGGGTTCGGGGAAGGCGTCGTCCAGCTTGGAGCGGCGCGTCATGGTGCCGCCGTGCCAATGGAACAACACACGCCCTGTCGTCAGGTGGTAGGGGTAGTCGTTGTCGGGCAGTTCGCTGTCGGTGCCGTATTCCAATGACCAGAACTTGCCCCGGCCACGCGGGAACTCGTCTTCAAACAGATAGGGCGTGCCGGGGTGATCCAGCGAGGGGCACGGCCAGTGGACGCCGCTTTCGCGCTCAAGGCGTTCGTAGGTGATGCCGTAGAACTGTGGTGTGACGGCCCGCATTTCCTCCCAGATGGCTTCGACATTCGCGTAGTCAAACCCGGCAGATGCTTCACAGCCTAACTGTGCTTCCATGCGTTTTGCCAGATCACAGATAATCTGCCAGTCCAGGCGTGACTGGCCCACCGGGGCGAGAGCCTGCCGGACGCGCTGTACACGGCGGTCACTGTTAGTGAACGTGCCGTCTTTTTCCGCAAAGCTGGCTGATGGCAAAATCACATCGGCCATTTCGCCTGTTTCGTTCATGAAGATGTCAATGCACACCAGCAGATCAAGCGCCTCAATGGCGTGTTTGGCGTGCGACAGGTTCGGTTCACTCATCATCGGATTTTCGCCCATAACAATCATCGCCCGGATGTTACCGTTGAGTGCGCCGTCCACCATTTCAGTGACGGTCAGGCCGGGGTCATCGGAGAGCGGAGTATGCCAGGCTTGCTCGAACTTGGCTTTAACTGCCGGGTCGGTCACTTTTTGGTAAGCGGTGTAGACGTTGGGTAAGCCACCACTATCGGAGCAGCCCTGCACGTTGTTCTGGCCGCGCAGCGGATTCAAGCCGGTGCCCGGTTTGCCAACGTGCCCGGTCATCAGGGCAAGGTTGGTCAGTGACAGGGCGTTATCTGTACCGTGTACGCTCTGGCTGATGCCCATACCCCAGTAGAAAGCGGCACTGCCAGCATTGGCATACATACGGGCCGCCTCACGGATGTCTTCAGCGGGCACCCCACTCACAGACTCGGCCCACTCCGGGGTAAACGCTTCGAGTGATTCCATGTACTCATCAAAGCCCTCGGTGCGATTTGCGATGAAGGCCGGGTCGTACAGCTTTTCTGTGACAATCACATGGGCCATCGCCTGGAACACGGCGACATCCGTGCCCGGTTTCTGCCGCAGCCACAGCGTTGCAAAGTCGGTGAGTTCGATCTGGCGCGGGTCAATCACGATGAGTTTGGCACCGTTTTGACGGACGGCCTTCTTCAAAAACAGGCTGATGACCGGGTGTGTTTCCGTCGTGTTGCTGCCCGTGACGATGAAGGTATCCAGGGTTTCCATTTCTGCAATGCTGTTGCTCATAGCACTGGAGCCGATGGCGAGTTGCAGCCCCATCACGCTGCCGGCATGGCACAGCCGCGCACAGTGATCGACGTTGTTGGTTTTCATCACTGCGCGGACCCACTTCTGGAAGACGTAGTTGTCCTCGTTAGTGGCTTTGGCGCAGGCGTAGGTGGCCACCGCATCGCCGCCGCTTTCCTGTACGATGGTCGATAGTTTGCTGCTGACGTGGTTTAGTGCTTCGTCCCAGGTGGCTTCACGGAAGGTGCCGCGCTCCCCGTCACGGATGAGCGGGGTTTTGAGGCGGCGCGGGTGGGTGGCGAAGTCCAGGCCAAAGCGGCCTTTCACACACAGGTTGCCGTAATTGGGGGCTACATCGAAGGGGGCGTTAACGCGGTAGATGGTGTTGTCTTTGATGTTTAAGTCCATCTGGCAGCCGACGCCGCAGTAGGGGCAGGTGGTGCGTACAACTTTTTCGGGATTTAAGGCCATTTCGCTTTTCCAAAAAACTAACGTTACCGGGATATATCTAAAACAGGCCGACCACGTTGCCGTCTTCGTCAATATCGACGTTTTGGGCAGCAGGGGACGCGGACAGGCCGGGCATGGTTCGCATGGTGCCCACCAGCGGGTACACGAACCCGGCCCCAACGGATGCTCTTACATCTGTGATAGGAATGGTAAAGCCCGTCGGTGCGCCTTTGATCTTGGGATCAGCCGTAAAGCTGAGGTGGGTTTTCGCCATGCAGATCGGCAGGTCGCCAAAGCCTTTTTCCTCGTACAGCTTGATTTGCTTGGTCGCTTCGGGTGTGTAGTCCACGCCGTCAGCGCGGTAGATTTCGGTGGCGATGGTTTCGATTTTCTGTTTGATGGGCGCGTCTACGTCGTACAGGTAGTTGAAGTCGTTAGGCTGTTCGCACGCCTGCACCACCATCTCCGCGAGTTCGGCAGCGCCCTCGCCGCCCTTTGCCCAGTGATGTGCCTCGGCCACGCCTGTTGCGCCTGCGTCGGTGGCAATGCGTTTAATGGCGTCGATTTCGCTCTGCGCGTCTGATGAGAAGACGTTGACGGCCACTACTGGATTGATGCCGAACTTCTTCAGGTTTTCCAGGTGGCGGATCATATTGGCTGCGCCGCCTTCTACATCTGCGACGTTTTCTTCGCTCAGGCCGGGGTCCAGTGGCTTGCCGGGCACAATTTTGTATTTGCCCGTATGCGCTTTGAGTGCCCGCACAGTAACCACCAGCACCGCAGCGTTTGGCTTGATGCCGGAAGCACGGCACTTGATGTTGAAGAACTTCTCTGCGCCAATGTCCGCGCCAAACCCGGACTCGGTCACCACGTAGTCCGCGCACTTGACGGCAACCATATCCGCCAGGATGGATGAGTTGCCGTGCGCGATGTTGGCAAACGGGCCGCAGTGAACCATCGCCGGGGTGTTTTCAAGCGTTTGCATCAAGTTTGGTTTGATGGCGTCGCGCAGCAGCACGGTTGCAGCGCCAG
>DAOTTY010000064.1:0-29341 GCA_034437575.1 Anaerolineae bacterium
GGGGGTTACTCGGTGGCCTCTTCACGAGAGACGACAGTGAGGAAGTAGTGGTAAAAGTCTTCGTCACGGGCGAAGCCCATTTTTTCGTACAGGGCAATAGCGGCGGCGTTATCGACAGCGGTGGCCAGTTGCAACTCTTTTGCGCCTGTGTCCTCCGCATGTTGGAGTGCCCGCTCTAGCAGCGCCTCTGCCACTCCCTGACGCCGCGCAAACGGCATCACGTACAGGTCATTCAGCACCCACACACGCTGCACGCTGATGGACGAAAACGTGGGGAAAAGCTGCGTAAACCCGGCCCCGCGTCCTTGCGGGTCCAGCGCCAGGAAAACGGACGATTCGCCGTTGACCATCCGATCCAGCAAAAAGCTGCGGGATGCGTCTAAGTCTGATTCCTGGTCGTAAAACACCCGGTAGGTATCAAACATTGGCGCAAGCTGGTCGATGTGTTCCGGGGTGGCGTACACAATCTGGTATTTTATAGACGTCATTCGGCCCCTCCGATGCCATCAGAATCTGCATGATTTATTTCATCAAACCCCGTAAAACGCATAAAGGCACGCTCCTGGGGGGTCATATCCATCGGATAGATGTTGTGATCGTGCGATTCCATAATGCGATAGCCCTCTTTGACGTAGCCACGCACTGTATGCAGGCTGATGCCCATCTCGTGCGCGGCCAGGTGCGCGGGCATACCTTCGACTACCGTCAGCGCTATCGCCTGCCGGATGCGCTCCGTCATCTCCGGGAAGTCGCGCTGCGGGGGCAGCATCGTCGCGTTGAACAGCCGCTGGTTAAATCGCTCGTGGGCCAGCGTTTTAATCGTGCGGGTAACCACAAACTGATGATCGAGCGAGAAGACAATGGCCCACGCAATTTGCAGCCGCACTTCCTGCTTGATGAGGAAACCGCGTGCGCCCGCCTCTGCTGCTGCTTCAATGACCGCCATTTCCACCTGACCGATTGGGCCTGCCTGCGGTGCGGTACACAGGATCATCACATCCGGCACGATTTGCAGCAGCCGGTCGATGCTGTCGCGCACGGCATTTGACCCGCCGATGTAGGCCGCGTCGAACAGCACCACGTCAGGCAGTTCGGCCTCTGGCGTATCGCCCAAATACGCGAACATATCATCCAGCGTTTCTGCCAGATGCGTGACGCGGGTGCGCCGGTCCCACGCCAGATAGCTATTAAGGGCCATCAGCGCGTAGAAGTCCGTGTCAAATATAAGCACCTTGAGGTTGGTGTTCTCGATTTCAGAGATCATCCCTGCTCATCTCCGTTTGTGTGTCATCCACTTTGATTGCAACGACTGGCATTACAGTTAGCCGATCATGCCTCGAACGTAATCTGATGGGCGATGTAGCCGATGACGCGCTCCACATCATTGAGGAACAGCGTTTCCTGGGTGCCCCCCGGCCCACCGACGGGCGCGTGCAGCACCATCAGCAGCATGATGGTTGCGCCGACGGTTCGCAAAATCACGCGGCTGGGGCTGTTGTCATCGCCGCCCATGCCGCGCTTGTAAGTGAGGTGGACGGCGTGCATCTCACCACGCCCGAACTCCCGGCACATATCGTCAGCCAGCAGGAACAGCGTCCGCGACACCGCCGCCAAGCGCGACACGCTGTCGGCCTTATCGAACGTGGACGCGAGCACGAAGCCGCCTGTTGTCACCAGCATCAGCCCCTCCACGATGGGATAGCCCTGTTGCAGCGTGAGTAAGCGCTCTCGAATTTCCGATGCGTCCGGGGACGGGTGTACCATAAAGCAACCTTGCCTATCTCATATCAGCAGCATGTGCTTATTGTACCCGAAAACCCCTACAGGTTGGGGATGTAGCACGACAACTTTATCATTTTGTGGTTTATGGCAAAAAGATGAGGGTGGGCGGGGCTGCCGGGCATGGCAACCCCCCACAGCGTGGGCGTTAAACGTCCTGGGCTTCTTCTTCGGTGAGGTAGCCGTTTTCTACTAGCTTTTCTTTCAGCTCGTCCAGGGACGTTTGACCAAAGTTACGAATGGCCAGCATGGCGTCTTCGCCGCGCTGGAGCATGTCCACCACGTCGCCCACCGACGTGATACCCGTGCGCCGCAATGAGTTAAACACACGGGTGCTCAGGTCTAGCACCTCAATCGGCACATCGTACAGCGGGTTCACTTCCGGCTCCTCATCAACCGGCGGCGGCATAAAGTTGGACGGGTCTTTGAGGATGTCGGCACTTTCCGGATCGAATACCTGCAAATGGCGGATCATCATCACCGCGCTTTTGCTCAGCACCTCCTGCGGCGTCATAGAGCCGTCCGTCCACACCTCTAAGATGAGCTTGTCGTAGTTGGTGTGCTGGCGATACCGTGCCGGGTCTACATCGTATACCACACGCTCTACCGGGCTAAAGTTGGCGTCTACGGGCACATAGCCTTCCGGCACGTCTGGATGCATATCCGCACTGCGATAGCCGCTGCCCTGCTCAATCGCAAACTCAATCGTCACCTGCGCGTCGGCGTCCTGTGCTGTGAACAGGTACAGGTCAGGGTTTTCAATACGGACGTGTGGCGGGCAAATGATCTCGCTGGCATGAACGCTGCCCACGCCTTTGTGTTCCAACTGCAACCGGATCACCCCTTCCGTCCGATCGGCAATCTTTGGGCGCACCTGCTTCGCTTGCAGCAGCAAGCGAGACATGTCTTCAACAACGCCGGGAATTTCATCATAAGCCGCCAGCCCACCGTTCACGCGCACACTCGTCACCGATGCCCCCGCCAGCGACGCCAGCATAACGCGCTTCAAAGACGCCCCCAGCGTAAAACCGTAGCCCCGTTCCAGCGGGCTAATCACAAAGCGACCGTATTGGTCTTCCGTTACTTCTGACTCGACGCGGCGCGGCAGCACCATCGGGATAATGGTCACAGGTCAACACCTTTTAGCATAATCGTACACGGGGAAATAGATAACAAGTGTATCATAACGTGTCAAGGGATGGGGGGAGCGCGTCAGGGCCATTGCAAAGTCAAGTTTTCACATCGCAGGGACGCCGTTCCCGCACACCTGTAAAGGGTTGGCACCCTTTGAACCCGTGTTTTCGGACGCTTTGCGTCCGAAAAGGCAAGTTTTTGTTCACTTTTTGAAAAAAGTGACGGGCTTGGGCAGCGCCCAATCATCAGCCATGCAACTTTGCAAGCGCCACAGGGCGCTTGTGTTCCTCATCTATCCAAAGCAGCAAGCCTCGTTATAATGACGCCGCGAATTTTACGCTAGCCATTGCGGAGCTGTCATGTCCACGCTTGAAGATACCCAGCCCCATTCCCCATTTGATACCCAACCCGTAGCGACACCCACCGCCACCAGCGGGCCAGGGTGTATGGCCTGGGGGCTGCTGACGCTGGCCGCAACCGCCTTCAGCCTGATGATTGTTGTCGTCGCGGGACTTTCCGGTTACTTTGTGGGGCAAAACGAAGCCGATACCATCGCCGCCGGTGACGTGCAGGCCACGCTAGATCACGCGCTGACGGAAGCAATCCCGACGCGCATTGCGGAGGGCAACGCCGCGTTCATTGAGGGGTATATCGACTGGTTCGGTGAGATCACCCCACCCCCAGCCGAACTCCCTGGCCTGATTGCCACCGGTACCCAACTGGCCATCGACATTCAGCCGACGATCACGCCCACGCCGCTGCCAAGCGCCACCCCAACCGCCACCATCCCCACAGCGACGGACGCACCCACTGCAACGACGTTCCAGCAGCCAACAGACGACCCCAACGCGCCTGTTTTCGACGCAAGCGCCCTGTTTGCCGAAGCCCAGGCGCAAATGCAGGCCGGTGAGTATGATGCCGCCGCCAAAACGCTTGAAGCGGTAATGGGCGTAGACCCGACCTTCCGGCCCGACGAGGTCAATGCTTTGCTGCTGGAAGCACTCACGACACAGGCCAGCCAACTGCTGCGCTCTGGTGACCCGGAAAACCTGTCTGTGGGCATCATCAAGGCGGACGAGGCCGAGCAGTACGGCGATATTGGCGAACTGAGCTTTGAGCGCTACATCGCCGGGCTGTACCTGAACGCGCAAAGCCTGGTAAACGACGACCCCCAGGGGGCGATTGCGGCGTACACCGAGGTCTACAGGCTGGCCCCGAACTTCCTGGATGTGCGAACGCGCATCTACGAACTTCGCCTCGACCAGGGCGACTTATTGTTTGAGCAGGAACTTTACTGTGAGGCTGTCGCGGAGTATCAGGTGGCAGTGGGGTTGTTCGGCGCACCGCCAGCAGACGGGCAGGTTAAGCTGCAAAACGCGCAAACAGGCTGCGGTGGTGCCCCTGTGACGGGCCTTACACCCGGCGCAGAAGGTGAGGCACCGTTGGCAGCGCCAACAGTGGCCCCTGTGGGCGAAGTGGCCCCAGTTGGAGAGCAGTAAAGTGCGATCAGGGGACGCGGCAGCCGCGTCCCCCTGCGTTGCCACCTAAATCGGCTTGAGTACGCGGTCTTCGCGCAGCTTTTTCATCAGGATTTGCAGGCCGCTTGTGCTGGAAAGCGTTTCTTGCACAGCCTCACGCCATGCCGGGACTTTAATATCCCGAATGCCAGTGATGTCGTAGCCATTGCCCCGGAAGGTGTTGACGGTATCTGCCGGGGTGGCCGCAGGTAGGAAGATAAACGCGACTTCGCTTTGCAACTCACCAGATGCGGACTCAACCTCAGTAACCAGCGATTGAATCACCTTATCTTTGGGCACGCCTGGCTCGATGTAAAACTCATCGGCGCGGGTAATCAGGTTGAGCACCTGCCAACCCAGCACCGAAACCACGTTGCCGCCGCCTATTTCCGCAATCATGTAGCTCTTCAGGCCGAACGACATCATCACGTCCATGCGGCTAACGGTTTTGCCGCTGTGTTTCGTCAAGAACTTGGCGATGGCCTCCGCATTACCGGGCATCCCACGCCTGACGGAAATGGCCCCACTGGGGGTGGGGGCCGGTGGCGCGGCTTTTTGAACGGGGGCAGCGGCCCCGGTGCCCTGGCTGCGCTGGATAACTTCCTGCTTAACACCTTCCCAGGCCGTTTGGACTTGCTTCCAGGTTTCTTCGACGTTGCCGTCATTTTTAATCACAACATCGGCACGGGCCAGCTTGTCTGACTGTGGGTTTTGCGCTTTCATGCGTTGGCTGGCTTCGTCTTGCGTCATCTTGCGCTTGTTCACCAACCGCGTGAGTTGTGTATTCGGGGAAGCATCCACAACCCATATGGCATCAACCCAATCACCCAACTCGCCCTCCACCAGCTTAATTGCCTCAATGACAATGACGCGCTGGGGTGCCCGCTTCACGAGGGTATCTACCGCCTGCCTTACAACCGGATGGACGATAGATTCCAGAGTGGTAAGGGCCTGCGGATTTGAGAAAACGATGTTGCCAAGCGCTTTGCGGTCAATGCGCTTGTCTTCATCCAAAATAAACATGCCGAATTTTTCAACAACGGGCTTGTAGGCGGGGGCACCGGGCTGCATCGCCTGGTTAGACAGCCCATCTGCATCAATAGTATACGCACCGAGGTGTTGCAACATCTGCCGGACGACGCTTTTGCCGGTTGCAATATTCCCCGTGAGACCGATTACATACTTGTTTGTCCAGCGACCCACGGCTTGTTCCTCCGAATTTGGCTTGTGTAGCTATGCAAGGGGGTATGTATCCATGAGGACGCATACAATCACTAGACGGACAGTATAACATAGGGTGCCAACGTCTAGCTACTTTAGCGAACGATCAATGGCGAATTGCCAATGGTATTTTTCATATCATATGCGCCCGGAGGTGACAAATGAATATACTGCGCGGCATCAACGGGGCACTTGCGCTGCTCACCACCTTGCCAACATTTAACGCCTACCCACAGCAGCCCGGTGCCGCTTATGCCTTCTTCCCGTTGGTAGGCGTGTTGATTGGTGGCTTGCTGTGGGGCATCCACCACCTGACGACGGCCTTCATCGCGCCAGATAGCGCGGCCTTTGTGGTGCTGCTGGCATGGGTGCTGCTAACGGGTGGGCTGCATCTTGATGGCTTCGGCGATGCCTGCGATGGTTTGTTTGCTCAGGTTGACCCCGCTCGCCGTTTAGACATCATGAAAGACTCGCGGGCCGGGTCCTGGGCGGTGGTGGGGCTGGTGCTGCTGCTGCTGGCCAAGTGGCTGGCGCTGCGCGACGTGGCCCCTGCCGAATGGGTGTTGGTCACGGTTAGCGGGCGCTGGGTGATGGTCGCGGTGGCGGTGCTGTTCCCATATGCGCGTCAGCAAGGGATGGGTGGCTACTTTCGGCAGGGGTTAGGGCCGCGCCAGTTGATTGGGGCAACAGCCATCTTTGTGGTGGTGGGGCTGTTTTACTGGCAAAATGCGCCGGTCATTGTCGCAGTTTTGGCCGCTGCCGTATCGGTGGCGGTGTGGGCATCTCGGCGGCTGGGGGGCGGCCTTACAGGTGATATATACGGTGCCCTGTGCGAGTTGACCGAGGTGCTGATGTTGTTTGCGCTAAACTCGACATAGTTTCTTGCAGGTGGCATGGTAGACTATGGCGCTAAATTTCCTGACAGAATTAATTGCCATCGAGGGAACCCATTCATATGAACGCGACGCCCAAAGCCAACACCCGCAGTGCCCTGACCGGGTCCAAGCAAGAAGACCTGACGCTGTCGATCATCATGCCCTGCTACAACGAGGTCAGCACGCTGCGTGAAGTGCTGGACGTGGTTAAGCAGCAGGCCGTCGTTGACGAAATCGTCATTGTAGACGACGGCTCTACTGATGGCACCCGCGATGTCCTGGCAGAAATTGAGGCTGAAGGCGACCCGCGCATTCGCGTTATCTACCATGAGGTGAACCAGGGCAAGGGGGCCGCGCTGGTGACGGGCTTCAAACATGCTAGCAGCGACATCTTTCTCATCCAGGATGCCGACCTGGAATATGACCCGACGGAATATGAAATGCTTGTCAAGCCGATCAAAGACGGTAAATCACCAGTGGTTTACGGGTCGCGCTTTTTGGGTGGGCCGCGCAAGGCCATGTACTTCTGGAATATGATTGCCAACAAATCGCTGACGCTGGCCACCAACATCCTCTACAACTCTATCCTCAGCGACATGGAAACGTGTTACAAGGTCTTCCGCCGGGAAGTGGTGGAAGGGATGGAAATTCACGCACGCGGCTTTGAGTTTGAGCCGGAGTTTACGGCGAAGGTGCTGAAGCAGGGGATTTTCATCTACGAGGTGCCTATCAGCTACAACGGGCGTGAGTGGGACGAGGGCAAGAAGATCAAGTGGACAGATGCACCCATCGCCCTGTGGACGCTGTTTAAGTATCGTTTTGTTAACTAGCCCTATTCCCCCCACATCTCTTAAACAGGGCAGCCGAACCCGGCTGCCCTGTCCCCGCTGGCAGTGTGCTGCTTGTAGATTCAATAATTTGCCACTGTTGCTTCATGGCCTACTTTGAGCGAAAATAGGAACGGCTGAGTGTGCAGCCACTATCCAATGACTGATGTTAAGCGCACCGCTCTACAACTGAGTGTGTTAAACATAGTAGTTACACTCAGATCACTCTGCAAGAATAACTGGAGGCATGATGTCTAACGATCATGATACGCACACTCTCTCAATAACAGACATCTTACAGGCACGGCGCTTGACCGAAAGCGGGATTGTCCTGGATGCCCAAGTACGCAGTACCTCAGCCGGTGACGGCCTGAATGGCGCTTTGTTAGCCAGTATGATGCCCCACACCAGCCGCCACACGCTTGTTGCTCGTGTCGGGAATCAGCGTGTGGTGGGACAGTTTTACATTACCCAAAACACCAGCATTGCCCGCATGGTTTACCTGGCCCCGCATCCCACGCCCCCAAAGCGCTTCGATGACAGTGCCTGGCTGCTGATGCTGGACTCTATGGCGGCTGAAGCTGGTCGGCGCGGTGCCCACATCCTGACGGGTGAGGTAGACGAGAACAGCCCGCTGTTTGTGACCCTGCGCCAGAGCCGCTTCGCCATCTATGCCCGCCAAACGTTGTGGGCTTGCGAGCAAGGCAGTCACATCTTTGAGCGGAACCCGGCCCCGCAGGTGCAGGTGCAGCGGGCCACCGAAGATCACACAGGCGGCATTTACGCGCTGTACCGGCGGACGACGCCGCGCCTGTTGCAACAGGTGGAACCGCCGCCGAGCATGAACGGGTTTGTTTACCTGGAGGGCGGACGGGTGCTGGCTTTCGTCAATGTGGCGGAAGGCCGCGACGGTGTGTTCTTTAAGCCCTATGTAGACCCGGCAGGGCTGCCAGAAGTCGGTGAGATTGTGCTGGCCGCTGCCGCCCAGGTCAACCGCGCCAACCGCCGCTCGCTGACGATTCGTGTTGCCCGTCACCAGGGCTGGTTGATGACCCCCTTTGAGGATATTGGCTTTGAGCGTGTGGCAGAGCAGGCCGTGATGGTGCGCCACATTGCGGCAGGTATTCACTCGCCCGGCTTTGCGTCCCTGAAGCAAAAATACGCCACCCAGTCTGTCAAGCGGCAAACGGGCGAACTGCCAGAGGTGTGCATCGACGTAACCCCGAACCAGGGGCGCATTACCCGGTGGCGGCAAGTCAGCTATCACGCAGCCCCTAACAACCATGACAAGTTCACTGCTTTACGTGAATGAGGAGTTATTTATTTGGAACGTCGTATAACCGATGACATCGACAAGCTCAAGGACGTGCTGCCCCGTCACTTGCGTGACGCGCTGGACGACCTGGGCCGCGCGGAAGACCTGCTGGAAATTGTCCTCGACCTGGGCCGCGTACCAACGGCCCGCTTTACGGACGGTGAAGTTGTCCTCTATAACGGTGAAGTGACCCGTGACGACATCGACCTGATTGTAGAAAACATTGGCGCTTTTGATGCGGACAACCGCGCTGGCATGGAGCGCACGCTGCATCGCATCAGTGCTATACGCAACCGCCAAAACGCCATCATCGGCCTGACGAGCCGCGTGGGCCGGGCCGTTTACGGTACCATTGACATCGTTGAAGACCTCATTACCGCCGGGCAAAGCGTGCTGCTGCTCGGCCCGCCCGGTGTGGGCAAAACCACCCTGCTGCGCGAGACCGCCCGTGTGCTGGCAGAAACCAAGCGCGTCGTGATTGTGGACACCTCCAACGAAATTGGCGGCGACGGTGATGTGCCCCACCCGGCAGTGGGCCGCGCCCGCCGGATGCAGGTGAGTGTGCCCACACGCCAGCATGAGGTCATGATTGAAGCGATAGAAAACCACAACCCGCAAGTCATCGTAATTGACGAAATCGGGCGTGAGCAGGAAGCACTGGCCGCCCGCACGATTGCTGAGCGCGGCGTGCAGTTAATTGGCACTGCCCACGGCAACGCGCTGGATAACTTGCTGCTTAACCCGACGCTTTCTGACCTCGTCGGCGGTATTGAGTCGGTAACCCTGTCTGACGATGAGGCGCGGCGGCGCGGCACACAAAAAACCGTTCTCGAACGGCGCAGCCCGCCCACCTTCGATGTGCTGGTTGAAATCCAAACTCGTGACCGCCTGGTCGTTCACGAGAGCGTGGCCGACGCCGTAGACAGTTTGCTGCGCGGGTCGCCAGCAGAGGCCGAACTGCGCGAGCGGGACGACACGGGTGAAATTTTTGTGACCAGCGTCCGGCCAGAATCCAACGCAATTACTGAACGCCAGATGGGCCGTGAGGTTGGCCGGGCGGCATCGGCAGCATCAACACGCGGCGGGCAGGTGCGGCCTCGCAATCAGCGCGGCACCACCAACGGCAGCAGCGCCCCCATCACGCAGGGCAGCGGCGGCTTTGAGGACACAAAACCGAACTTCGACCCCAAAGACCTGGAGCCGCTGAACGTCTATGCTTATGGTGTGGCGCGGAACCGGCTGCATCAGGCGGCCCGGCGGCTGCATGTGCCCCTGTCTGTCGTGGAGGACTTCGACAAGGCCAATGCAGTCGTCACGGTGAAAAGCTACTATCGCAAGCGGCCCCGCCTCGTTGTAGATGCCGAACGACGCGGAATGCCTGTGTATGTGCTGCGGGCCAATACCGTCAGCCAGATGGAGACCTTCCTGACCGACCTGTTCCACCTGGACGCACAGCAAGACGACCCTTTTGGGATGGCGATGCGTGAGACGGAAGCGGCCATCATGCAGGTGCGGGCCGGGGCCGATGCCGTTGACCTTGCCCCACAAAGCAAGACCATCCGACGCCAGCAGCACGAGATGATTAAACAGGCCGAACTCGCAAGCGAAAGCCGGGGCCGTGAGCCGGGCTGCTATGTGCGCGTCATGCACCCTTGAGCCACGCAAACCGTCTTAACACGTAGTTCAAACACGGGGGGCACCTGCCCCCGTGTTTTTTGTTATCTGCTCTTTTCCTGGCCTCGTCCCCTGCTAAAATCGCACGCTAGTGTTCAACCACCCCCCACCTTTGGAGATGCACACCATCAACCGTCATCTGAGGGCCGCTGCTTACCTGCTGTTGGTCGGCGTGATCCTGTTTTGTGCGGCGGCACCCATGCTCAAGCTGAGTGAGCGTGGCTACCGTGACGACGAGGCGTGGGCGGTTTACCGCTCCATGAACAGCCCGCAGGCCATCGTTAGCATCGTACTGCCAGACGTAAAACCGCCGCTGTTTTACATTTTGCTTTCTGGCTGGATAGGGGCGTTCGGCCACGACGAAACGATCACGCGCTACCTGACGCGCCTGTTTTTGCTGGTCACGCTGGCAGCGGCCTATCAACTTGGACGCCAGCTCTATGGGCGGGCGGCGGGTGTGTGGACGGCTTTCCTGTTGGGGACGCTGCCGTTTGCTCAGTATTACGCCTATGAGGTGAACACCTACAGCTTGATGCTGATGACCACCACCGGGGCGGGTGCCGCGCTGCTGGCCTACCTGACCACACAGCGCCCGCGCTATGCGCTGGGGGTCATCGCGTTTGGGCTGGTAGCGGTGTTCACGCACTACTACAGCGTGTATACCGTGCTGGCGCTGGCGGCCTTCGCGCTGGCGTATACGCGCCATGTGAATCGGATGTGGTGGCGTGTGTTCAGCTTGTTTGCCATCCTCGGAATTGCGTTCACAGTTGGGTGGGGGCTGGTGCTGCTGCACACGATGATGGGGTTCAGCGTGGGCGGGGATGACCAGTTTATCAGCGGTGGTATCCCCGGTGTGCTGGCGCACCTGTACACGACCTACCGCTCACAACCGCCCTACCTGCTTACCATCGCTGTGATTGTGGGCCTGCTGACGCCCGCTGCCCTGATCGCCGGGCGCATGGGCGGCGGCGGCACTGCGCTGCGCTGGTCATCCTGGCGGCGCGGCTACCCCGTGACGGTGATTGCCGCCCTGCTGACCCTTGCCGCGCTGCTGCACCTGATTCAACCGAGCATCACCGCCCGCAACCTGATTGTGCTGCTGCCTTACGTCGCGGCACTGGGAGGGCTGGGCATGGCCTATTTGCCTGTCCGTGCCCAGGCGATTGTGGCGCTGCTGCTGGTTGTCTTTGCCATCACAACTGTGTGGACGCCGCCGCTGCGGGCTACCTACAACGAAATGATTACCTTCATGGGGGCGGACTTTGCCCCTGACGACGCTGTTATCCTGGATATGCCCGACCGAGCAGACCAGGTCGCTAGCACCTACTACGTCCGTGAGCGCAACCCTGGCGGCGTCACCCTGCCCGCAGATCGTGTTACGCACGTTATCCAGCATGAGACGCTGCCCCGAATGCAGCCACTTTTCCCACGTCCGTTAGGGCGGCTGGCCTTCGATGGCAGCCCGCAAACGCAAGCCAGCCTTACCGCGTCCCTACAGGGCAGGCAGCAGGTGTGGCACTTCCAGATACGCCAGCAGCCGCACAGCGCCGCCGTTGTGGATGCCCTCGCGGAGCAGTTTGCCGTGCGGCGTGTGGCATTAATCGAAGAAGCGTTCACGGCGACGTTGTGGCAGCGCCCCCCGGATGCCACGGCAGATTTCCGTTTTGGGGAACAGTTGGAATTCATCAGTTGGCGGGCGCTAAACGGGGTTGCTGTCACTGCGTGTGATGATTTTGTGGTAGAAAGCTGGTGGCGCGGCGTGGGCGACCTTAACCCGACCTACAGCTTAGGGGTCAAATTGGTGACGGAGGACGGTACCGTCCTCAGCAACCCGGATAATCAGCTATCCCACACGCTGAGCGGCCAATGGCACCCCAACACCATATATGTAGACGAGAGCCGCGTTACCGTTCCGTGTGACGCGGCCCCTGGCGCTTACAACCTGTTGTTCGTCGCCTATGATGTGCAGCAGCCGGAATCACCACTCATCGCCACACTGGCCGATGACCCTAACGCTGTGATTGGCGACCTCACCTACATCACGACGGTTAACGTGCAGCCAGCAGGTTAGGCGACTGGCTCCGGCACGCGCCTGTGCCACTCGGTCACTTGCTGGTAGGCGTGCCCCACTTTCAATATCGCGGCCTCAGCAAACTGCGGCCCCATGATTTGCATACCGATGGGCATCCCGGCGGTGCTGAAGCCGCACGGCAGCGCCAGCGCCGGGATGCCCGCCAGATTCGCGCCGACTGTCAGCACGTCTGCCAGGTAAGCCTGGAGCGGGTCGTCAATGTTTTCGCCCAGCTTAACTGCTGTATTCGGTGCAGTTGGTGTCAAGATGACATCGACGGACTCAAACGCCTGCTCGAATTCCTGCTTAATCAGCGTGCGGACGGCCTGCGCCTTGCCGTAGTAGGCATCATAGTAGCCCGCGCTCAGCGCGTAGGTACCCAGCATAATGCGCCGCTTGACCTCATCCCCGAACTGCGCCCGTGTGGCCCGGTAGGTATCCCACATGTCGCCCCGGTCCACCCTCGGCCCATAACGGATGCCATCGAAGCGGGCGAGGTTGGAACTGGCCTCAGACGTGGCAATGATGTAGTACACCGCAAGGCTGTAGTCGCTGTAGGGCAGCGAAACTTCCTGCACGTCTGCGCCCATTGCTTCGAGTTGTGCAATCGCAGTCCGGACGGCTTGCGTCACTTCGGGGTCAATGGCATCAGAGAAGTACTCTTTGGGCAGCCCGACCTTCAGCCCCTTCACATCGCCAGTGAGTTCGCTCACATAATCTGGCACATCAATCTGCATACTGGTGCTGTCCATCGGGTCGTGCCCTGCCATGACGTGCAGCAGCCGCGCCGTATCCTCGGCTGTGCGGGCCATCGGCCCCACGCAGTCCAACGATGAGCCGAAGGCAATTAGCCCGTACCGGCTGATGCGCCCATATGTCGGCTTTAGCGCAGTAATCCCGCAGTAACTGGCAGGCAGGCGCACACTGCCGCCTGTATCCGTGCCCAGGGAACCCGCACACAGTCCAGCGGCGACGGCAGCAGCACTGCCCCCACTGCTGCCACCAGGGACGTGTTCCATGCTCCAGGGGTTGCGAACCAGGCCGTAAGCGCTGTTCTCGTTGGACGACCCCATTGCAAACTCGTCCATGTTGGTTTTGCCCAATGTCACTGTACCGGCAGCGTTAAGGCGGGCCACACAGGTTGCGTCGAAGCTGGGCTTATAGCCCGCCAGGATTTTGGAGCCGCACGTTGTTTGAACGCCTTTTGTACTCAGCACATCCTTGATGCCAATAGGCACCCCCAGCAGCGGGCGCGGGTCGCCGGTAGCGCGGGCTTCGTCGGCTTGTTGCGCCTGGGCAAGGGCCTCGTCGTGCAGCACGGTAATGTAGCTGTTGATTGGCTTGTCTTGCTGGTCGATGGCGTTAAGGTAGGCTTGCGTGAGGTCTACCGCGCTGACTTCGCCGCTGTTGAGTTTGTGAATCACATCCGTCAGCGAAAGCTGGGTGAGGTCGGTCATGGTGTTCACCTTTGTGTGTCTGCGTCATGGCTTCTGTGAGAATGGCGCAGATTATAGCACAGCGGGCGCGGTTCCCGTGCCGACCGACATCACCAAAAATTGCCGCTATTCGTTGTCACCGCTGTCATCGTAGCCCAGCGCCATGCTGTTTCTGCGCCCGTTGTTGCTGCCCACAATAATGTTGCCAAACACAAAGTTGGCCCCGGCGCGGTTCTGATTGCCTGCACTGGAATTGTTTTCAACGCGCTTGCGGCCCTTCGGTGCAAGAATCAAGCCGAGCAGCAGGCCAAGCGCCAATGCGCCCAGCACCAACAGCAGCCTATCGCGGTCAATGTCCTGTGTGTTTTGCATAGTAAACCTGCCTGTGTGCGCTGTTATACGTTAATTGCTATTTTAGCGGGTGGGATGAGTGCCGCCAAGCTGTTGCGCCGATTCCGCCTCGCGGTTAAGATGACCGCTGCCCGTGTACAACAGTTAACTTTGAACGGATAGACGTATGCACCGACTGATGTTGCTGGCGCTGGCCGTGGCCCTTACAGCCTGTGGTGCTGGCCCCGATAGCCCGACCCTGCCCACGCTGGCCCCGACCCTACCCCCTGTTCCTGACCCCATCACGTTTGACGCCCCCACAACCGGGACCTTATCTGACGATAACCCATCGGACGAGTACCGTTTTTTCGGGGAGGCAGATGTCATCATTGATGTGCAGGTGACAGAAGGCACCATCGGCTTTGCCCTGCTTAATGCCGACCGTACCCCCGTGCTGACGGCACTCACCGGGCCGTTTGCCCTGCCCACAGATGCCAACTATATCTTGCAGGTGACTGGTGAGCCGGGATCATACGTCTTTACGCTCAGCGGTACGTCACCCACCCCCGTCCCACCAACGGCCACGCGCACCCCGCTGCCCGTTGTCGTTGCCATCCCCACCAATACGCCCGCCCCCCTGTCAGATTTGGGCACCTTCCAGCGGGCGATTACCAGTGCAAACCCGGCTTTTGGCGCATTCAACACGCCAGACGAGCGCCATGTGTACAGCTTTCAGGGGGCCGCCTCGCTTTACGTCCGGCTGCGGATGCAGCGCACCTCTGGCACGGTGGACCCCATCCTGACGCTGTATGCGCCTGATGGCACGGCCATTGCCACTGATGACAACGGCGGTGGGGGGCGCACGGCGTTGATTGGCAACGTCCAACTGCCCACTGATGGCGTGTACAGTGTGCTGGCGTCGGGCGATGGCTTTGTGGGCACCTACGAAATCACGCTGGAAACGGCACCCGAAGCCTATCCTATCACCCCCAGTGTGGACGGCAGCGGGCAAGTCGCCGCCCAGCCCACGCAGGCCCCCATCGTTTTGACGCCGACGTTGGCCCCCGGCGTGACGGGGGGCCTGCTGCTGGATCATGCTGTGACGGAGGGCAATATTGACCGGGCAGGCGGCTTTGATCGCTTTTCGATTGCGGTGAGTGCAGGTGAGGTGTTCTCGTTAGGTGTGCTGCCAGATGAAGGCGTCCAACTGCGCGTTGACCTGATTAACCCGAACGGGTCGGTAGCGGCTGCCGTCGAACAGCCAGCAGCCGACGGCGAACTGTTGATCTCCGGGTTTACGCCCACGCTAACGGGCACTTACATCGCGTTTGTGACTGATACTGGCGACACGACTGGCGACTATCGCATTAGCTATGGGCGCGGCACCACCCGCGAAGATGTGCGCCAGGGCGAAACCTTCCCAGACCGGCAGTACAGCTCAGAGGTTGCCCGCCGTGCGGTGCGTGATGTGTGGTTCTTGCGCCTTAATGCAGGCGACCTGCTGACCGCATCGGTAACGCGCACAGCAGGCACGCTTGACCCGGTGCTGGAGTTCGTCGGGCCAGATGGCGCGGTGCTGTTTACAGCCGATAACGCCACCGGTGCCACCTCCGCTGAGATTCCGACGGTGCGGGCACCCAGCAATGGCCTGTATCAACTGCGTGTGCGCGGCACTCAGGCCAATCAGCTAGGTGCGTATTCGCTGGTATGGCGTTACATCGAAGCCGCACCCACGCCCACGCCGCCGCTGCTCGTTGCGGACCTGTTCGCTGTGGATGATACGCTGCCAGAGCAGGCATTCCTGTACTATCCGTTCCAGGGCTACGCGGGGGAGCGCGTCCTGATTGAAGTGGAGGCAGCACCGGGCAGCGGCCTGGATGCGATTGTGGCCCTGCTCAATGAACAGGGTGAAGCCTTTGCCGAAGACGACGACGGCGGCGGCAACTTAAACCCGCGCCTGCTGGCCCAAATCCCCGAAGACGGTATTTATCAGGTGCGTGTGGGGGGGTACCTATCTGGCGGCGGGTTTATATTACGTGTAAAAAGAGTGTATTGATTGGCAAGCTGCTCCCTGATGCCTGTTAGACTGAGAGTAATGAGCGCATAAGTACGGGGTAGAAATCGTCAATGGATGCAGAATTCATCAGAGACATCGCCATCAATGCAATCGGTGCCCTCATTGCTTCCGCTATTGGTGGTGTGTTTGCAACTATGATTGGCCGTCGCATTGTGGGTGCCCAATCCCAGAACAACGCCACTGCGAACCCGGCACCCTCGCCGCAACCGACATACACTGAAGCGCCCCAGCCCGTCTACACCGAAAAGCCCAAGCGCCAGGGCACCCGCAACGGACGCGCCCGGTGGGCGATATGGGTGGGGGTGGGCAGCTTCATTCCGTACTTCCTGGGGCCGCTGGCTTTGCTTTCCCCGGCAATGGCCGTCGCCGCCATTGTGTTCGGCTTCCAAAGCTTTATGCAGCACGGCGGTAGGCTCAAGGCGTGGGGTGGCATCCTGCTGGGGCTGGTGAACCTGGCTGGGCTGTGCCTGGTTATTTTCGTTATTGCGCTCACGTCGGCAACGGCTTCAACAACACCAGGATACCCGCCAAACTGTTACTTTGACCCGTATTGGGGCTGGCAGTGCTTCTAAGCGGTTGCCTGCTGGATGGCCCGCGCTCGCAGTTCGGGCAGGGTCATCACAGCGGTGAGCAGCACGCTTGCCGTCAGCAGCCCGTTCACTAGCAGCACCCCGCCCACCGCCGCATATTCTTGGATCAGCCACCAGCCCAGCGGCAACCCCACCAACAGCACGACCAGCTTAATCACCAATGCGCCGCGCACAAAGTCAAAGGCCCGGTACAGTGGCCCGAATACGCCGCCAAGTGTGGTCACCACGCCGAAGATCGCCAACAGTTGCAGCAGCGGGATCACGGGCAGCCAGTCAGTGCCATACAGCAGCGGCACCACAAACGGCACAATCAGCGCAAACACCCCGAAGAAAGCCGTTCCACCCAGCGTCAACACCAGCATCACCTGCCGGAACCGCCGCCACAGCCCGGCATAGTCGCGGCGACCAACAGCCTGCGGCACCACCGCCTGCATGTTATCCAGGATGGCTGATG
Source organism: Anaerolineae bacterium (assembly GCA_034437575.1). GTDB lineage: Bacteria > Chloroflexota > Anaerolineae > Aggregatilineales > Phototrophicaceae > DAOTTY01. The sequence goes on from DAOTTY010000064.1 coordinate 17,301, forward strand.
TAAAAAACGTCTGCTGTGTGATCGCGTTCAAGGCCAACCCGACGTACCCCGCCGCCTGCGGACCAGCGACAACCCCTGTGATCTGAATCGGCAGCAGGCGGTACAGGCTGGCCGTGTTTTTATCCAGCGCGTTGGTGACGCCGAAGCGCCAGTATTGATTGCCTGTTGCCGTCGTCATGCCGCGCAGCACAACCCCCAGCCCCGGATAGGCCATATCGCCGTGAGCGCGGGTGCGCTGATAAACAACCATCACAACGGCCAGCGTCAGCGCAGAGTAGCCCAACCGCGATAGCGCAATCGAATACGCCGTCGGGCTGATGAGCACCGCCGCAATCGTCGTCACCACAAGCACAAACTGGTTCAGGTTTTGCAGGGCAGCAACGTGGCGCATCTGGCGGCGGCTGCTAAACGTGATGATAAACAGGCTGAACAGCAATTCCGTTGGCTGTGTGAGCGAGAGCAGCAGCGCCAGATTCACAAATGTCGTATCACCGCTGTAAAACACGTTAGCCAGCACAGGCCGCACCAGCAGCAGCAAACTCGTACTGGCCGCGCAGTACAGCAGCGCCACCCGGAAAAACAGGCTCAGCCAGTTTTGCACCTGCGCGGCATCACCCGCACCCACCGCCGCCGCCAACCGGGTTTGGGCACTGGGGATTAGCCCGGTAAAATTAAGGACTTTCCACACACCATACAGCGACAGGCCCAACTGCCACACGCCGTAGCGCTCTGGGCGCATAAGCACCGGCACCACCACCGACGCAATCAGGCTCATGCCCAGCACCCCCACCTTGCCGATTTGCAGCGTGATCGTGTCTTTAACGAACTTGCGCTGCAACAACTGGCGGACGCGGGCGGTCATGGTTTGGCGATGACAGGTGCCCGCAGCAGGTTGATGAGGATGGCGAGCACAACTTTGGTCATGTAGTAGGCGCTTCGCAGCGGTGTAATGGATGATTGCCCGGTTTCGCGCTGCTTCATCGTGACGGGGATTTCGCACACCTTTAGCCCGGCGCGGTGCAAAATGATAATCGCTTCAGGTTCGGGGTAGTCATGCGGGTAAACGCGAGCGCACAGTTCAATTGCCCGCCGCCCGGAGGCGCGAAAGCCCGATGTGCTGTCAGTGATGTGCAGGCCGGTTGCCATTTGCAGCACCCGCGACAGAATCACGCCGCCGATGCGCCGCGCCGTGCCCTGCTGGTAGCCCCGGTCTTCAATAAAGCGGGACCCGATCATCACGTCTGCGCCGCTGTTCATCAGGCCATTGACCAACGTGGGAATTTCCGACGGGGGGTGCTGGCCGTCGCCGTCGGTTTGCACGGCCACATCAAAGCCGTGCGCCGCCGCGTACTTGAACCCCGTTTGCACAGCCGCACCGATGCCCACGTTATACGGCATATCCAGCACAATGGCCCCCGCCTGCCGCGCAATCTCACCTGTGTCATCGGTGCTGCCGTCGTTAATTACGGCAATTGTTGCTGCCGGGACGTGCTGACGCACCGAATCAATCACGCGGGCAATGCTACCGCTCTCGTTGAGGCAGGGCACAATCACCAATGTGCGGGGGTGCGTCATGCAAGTGTCCTCGGTGCCGGGAACGTCAGGCGCAGGCTGACCCACTCCACCACGCCGATTGGGGTCTGCTCACTCACATCCGGGAAGGCGTCCCCCTCAGCCTGGATGAATTTCACAGTGCCCGCCGGGCCAATCACCCCTGCCGCATAGGGTGCCGTGACCAACAGGTGCCCGTCTGGGTGCTGTTGAAGCAGTTTAGGGGATAAAGGCTTGGGGACAAGGGATGTATTCACCGGGAAGCGCAGCAGCCCCGACTCCAACGTGGCATTGAAGAACACATCACCGCTTTGAGCGGCGGTAAACTGCATTGTGCGCTCGTCGTGCTGTGTGATGTGAAAGTTTGCAAGCTGTTTGGGCACGCCCCAATTGTCCCGCCCGTTTTCCAGGCTGGCCTGCGTGCTGACGTAAATCGTCGTCACGGAGTGGTAACGCCCCCGCCCGTGACCGAACACACCGGGCACAAGCAACAGTTCTTGATATGGCCCCACTGGCGATGTGTGGTAGTCCAGCAGCATGACCGCGCCCACACCGCCTTTGAAGTCACCATCAGCGTAAGGTGCCCCCTGCCCAACCTGCCGCACAAAGTCCGCGTCGAAGCGATAGAGCAGCATCCAGCCGCGCCCGGTGAGCTTCCAGGGGGGCGGGGCATAGGCGGTGTTCACGGGCGTTTCGGACGGCTGCGGCATGAATAGGTATATCCAGGTTATGAATCAATCGCCGCTATTCTGGCAGGGCGGCCCCACTTTGACCAGCCCGCGTCAGTCCAGCACACGCTGCACGGGCCGCAGCAGCGTCCTGTCGAACTGGTCGATGTCATTGGGGTTCATCCGCTCCAACTCGGCCCGCACCGCGTAGGCATCCTGGCGAAGCTGCGCCACGTTGATCGTCTGGCATACGTCGGGCAGCACTTCCAGCCATTGCACGGCCCGCAGCAGCATCTTCAGCGCCCCGCGATGGTTGCCGCGCTCAATTTGATAGTAGGCCACACCCACTTGCAGCACCGCCCGGTACAGGTCGCGCACGGGGCCATCGGTGTTGACCCACTGCTCCTCAAACAGATCATGCTGCGGGTAGAACTCACGGTTATTGAACTTCTCCACGCCCTGGACGGCCAGCGGCGGCAGCGGTTCGTCACACGCGCTGGTAAGCTGCTGCTGGTGGGCCGCGTCCGGCATATAGGCGTGCTTTTCGATCAACGCGGGGAGCTGCGCCAGCAGTTCCGATGGGGCCAGGGCTACGTCGGCACCGCTGGTGAGGGCCTCAGCTTGTAACGCCGGGTCATCTGATGCCAGCACGACGGGCACCCGGCGCGTGGCCGGGCTGGATTTGGGTGTGGCCGTCCAGAAGGGCCAGTCGTCCGCGCTGCCATCGACCAGAATCATTGCGGCGCGGTCATCCGTCAGTTTGAAGATGTAACGCTCACGTTTCGGGTAGTGCTTGAGCGTGTAGCCATGTGGCAGAGTGGGTGCTATCTTATCAGCCCAGGCGGGTGCCCCCGCGATTACAATCACCCTGTCATCCGTCATGTTGATGCCTCCGTTTGTGATGTGCCCTCCTAATCATAACGCAGCACCGTAGACACATTCTCGCGGATAATCACGCCCGCGCTGGCAATCGTGGCCAGCCACGCAATCGCTACAGCCGCAAACGTCAGCGCCAGTGCAACGGGCAGCGCATTCGGCGGGATGGGCACCGCCTGACCCAACCCAATCCAGGACAGGATAGACGAATTAAACGCACTCAGCCCGATGCCAAGACCGGCCCCCAACAGCGCAATAATTGTGTTTTCTAGCAGCAGCACGCCCAGCACGCGCCAGCTTTTCAGGCCGATGGCCTTCAACACACCGATTTGCTTGCGCCGTTCCAGGGTGGCCAGCAGCACCGTGTTTGCCATAATCGCCGCCGCTGCCAGCAGCGCCAGCAGCCCGACCACCGTCGGCAGCGCACTGAACTGGTCAATCAGGCGTTGAATCAGGTTGTCGATGTAGGATATATCCAGCACCAGCACCGTTGGCAGTGAGTTGAGTTCTACCAGGGCTTCGTTCAGGTATTCTTCCTGAACATCAACCGTCGTGATGCTGCCGCCGGGGCGCTCGTCAATCGTGCCCATGGGGATGAACGCCTGCCCAAAGCTGCCGAACCCAACGCCGCCCGCAATCAGGCCGACGATCTCAAATTCGTAGGTAGCGCTGCTGTTCTGGCTACCACCAAAGCGGGTTAACGCCACAGTGAGCGTTTGCCCTACTTCCAATGGCACTGCACCCTGGGCAATCGCGTCCTGGCGGATGACGATAACATTCGCGCCGTTGTCTTCCGAGGTCAGGTCGCGGCCCGCGACAATGTTGCCGCTGTTTAACGTCTCGGCTGTGGAGCGGCGGGCCAGGGTAAAGAACGTGCTTTCCGTAAAGCTCTGTTCTTCGCCGGCTTCGTCAGTGAAGGTGATTGTTTCGGCGTCAATGGGTTCGCCGTTGAGTTCAAGCGCTTCTAAGGTGTAAAAGTCGTTGCGTGTGCGCTCGTTCACACCTTCTAGCTGGTCAATGCGCTGGTTGATAATCGGCTCCGCGAGGTCAGGTGATAGGAAAACCGTCGTTAGCGGGAAGACGAGTACATTACCGCCCAACCCCTCAGAAAAGCTAAAGCGGATCACGTCGCGCACACTCTGGCTGACGAACGTAATACTGCTGAGCGCGTACATCCCGGCCAGCAGCGCCAGCAGCGTCGTAGCAGTGCGCCAGCGGCGGCTGGTCATGTTGCGTAGGGCCAGCTTGAGGTCTACCAGGCCAAACGCGGGCAGTCGGCTCACCAGCCACACAATCACCCACAGGATGAGCAAAAACACGCCAATTAACACCAGCGCGGCGATGGTTCCGCCAAAGCCCAACAGGTAGTCCCCCCACAGGCGATCTGTGAACTCCCCGCCCAGGATGCTGCCTACCATCGTGCCAATGGCCAGCACAATAATGAACAGCACGCCAATCGACTGCAAAATGCCCACCGCCGGAATGTGGGCGTCATTGGGGCGCAGCACTGCTGCCGGGCGCACCTGCACCGCCGTCAGCACGGGCAGCACGCCGAATACCACCGTTACGGACATACCCAATACCAGCCCGTAAACCGCAGACTGTGGGTAAAAACGCCACGCCAGCGACTGCTGTAGGAACTGCTCTCCGAATTGATTGACGAAGCCGCCTAACAGGGTGCCAATAACGATCCCGGCGATGCTGCCCAACAACCCCAGCAGCAGTGCCTCCCAAATGAACAGGCTGGCAATCTGATTGCCCTGCACGCCGAATGTTTTGAGGGTGGCAATTTCAATGGTGCGCCGCCGCACCATCACCAGCATGGTGTTGATGATGCCCACCCCGCCAATCACCAGTGCCCCCAGCCCGGTTATCACAATTAGCCGCCCGATAATGTCACCGACTTCGCCAAGCTGTTCTTCCAGTTCAACCACGTTGTCCGTTTCTGTGCGGAAGGGGGCAATGTCGTCCAGTTCCTCGGCGGCCTGCTCAATATCCACCCCGTCCGGCACGATGACGCTCACGCGATTGGGGGCCGGGTTGACGCTGATGGTCTCGGCCATGCTCTCGTGCATATAGGCAAACCCAAAAAACGCCGCAATCAGGTCAAACAGGCCCGCTTCTTCCTCGGCGGCGGCAATACCCACCACCGTGAACGGCTCATCTGTACCGCTCACCCGCACTTCATCACCCACACCGACATTATCCGCTTCGGCAAGGTTCTCACTGACTACAATCACCCGCTCCCCTGGCGTGAGTAAGTCGGCCAGGGGGGTATTGGGTGGGTCAATGGTCGTCACTTCGCCCATTGGCAGGTAGGTGGTCGGGTCAATCAGGAACACGCTGACGAACTGTGGACGGCCTACATTGGTGGCACCCGCTGCGGCCACCTGCACCCCACTTGCAGACTTGTAGACGGTCATTTCGCCGCCGAGTTCGTTTACATAGGCGCGAATGTCTGCGATATGCTGCTCAGAAAACACTGTCGCCTGCCGGTCTGATTCACTGTCTGCGCCTACGCCGTCAATTTGCGTAATAGCGGAAAAAGGCGAGTCACCACCACGGCTGAGCGTAATATCGCCGTTGTTGCTCTCACGCACGGTACTCACCAGCGTATCGCCAATCGCCAGGCCCAGGCTGCGCAGGGCGACCACCGCCGAGACGCCCGCCGCAATGCAAAATACGGCAAATAACGTCCACAGGCCGCCGCGCCGCAAGTTCATGTAGGCGTAGCGTATATCAAACCTGATTTGCTGCCACATAGGGGTCCTTCACGTCACTGGAAAGGTTAGTCTGTGCATTATACGCACGGCGGGTGAGGAAGTTGTGGGTGGAAGTTGAGACGCGGCTAGCCGATTAAAGGATGTTGTATGTGACCTCAATGATTTTGCAAAACTGGAATACTTTTGTTAATCTCTTGCGCTAGTGAAGTGTGTTTGTTCACGAAATAGCGATCACCAACGAATTTGTGTTTGTTTGAGGAGATACGTACTGATGAAGAACCTGAGTTGGATTGTAGTATTTACCCTGCTTGCTGCCCTCACCGTCCCGGTAATGGCCCAGGAAGCAACAGAAGAAGCCATGACTGACATGGAAATGGACGCCTGGGTGTGCCCTGAAGGGTTTGAGGGCGAAACCCTGAGCGTGTACAACTGGGCCACCTACATCGCGGAAGACACCATTCCAGACTTTGAGGCAGCCTGCGGCGTAACGGTAGAATACACCATCTTTGAAAGCTCTGAGCAGGCACTGGCGATTTTGCGCCAGGGTAACCCCGGTTATGACGTAGTTGTGCCGTCGGACTACATCTCGGCCATCATGTTCAGCGAAGACCTGGTGATGGAGCTGGATCGTGACCTCATCCCCAACCTGGAAAACCTGTCCCCGCAGTTTACCGAACTTGGTTTTGATGAGGGCAACCGCTTCTCCGTCCCGTACCAGTGGGGTACCATCGGCGTTGGCTACAACACCGAAGCCCTGCCAGACGGCATCGAAAGCTGGGAAGATGTGTGGGCCTATGAGGGCGACGTGTCCTGGCTGGAAGACCCGCGCTCTATGCTGGGGATTAGCCTGGTGATGTTGGGCTACGACCCGAATACCACCAACCCGGACGAAATTGAAGAAGCTGCCGAATACCTGATTGACAACGGTGACAACGTGGTAGCCATCGCAGGTGACGACGGCCAGGCCCTGCTAGAACGTGGCGACGTGGATATTGCGGTTGAGTACAACGGCGACATCTATCAGGTGATGTTCGACTGTGAGTGCGACACCTACGCTTACACCGTCCCTGAAGAAGGCACCGTCATCTGGACGGACGCAATGGTTGTCCCAACTGATGCACCAAACCCCGAATTGGCCCACGCATTCATCGACTACGTCCTGGACCCGCAAGTGGGTGCAGACCTATCCAACTTCACGGCCTACGGCAGCCCGAACGGTGCCGCCATCGAAGCGGGCCTGATTGACTCGATTTTGCTGGAAGACCCCGGCATCTACCCGGACGCCGAAACCCAGGAAAACTTGTTTGAAATCCAGGACTTGCCGGAAATCGAAGAAGATGTCACCGACGCCTGGGACGAAATCAAGATCGAAGTCGGCAGCTAAGCTGACCTAACGCGCATCAACAGGGGCAGCGTCTCACGTTTGCCCCCACGCCCCCTCAAACGCGATTTCTGGCAGCGGGCGACAGCGCCCCAACGCCGTCACCACATCCTCACGCACTGTTGTATAGCAAAACCACCTCTATTCTATGCCAGATGACGCCAGAATGATGCCCGCGCTCTGCTGTCGTTTTGCCCACGCTTCACCGTCTGCGTTACACTGTTCAGCAAATAAATTAACGGCATCTCACAGGATTTTGCTATGGCTAAAGATTACATCCTGGCACTGGACCAGGGCACGACCAGTTCACGCGCTATTCTGTTCAATCATGACGGCGAAATCGTCGGCAGCGAACAACAGGAATTCACGCAGCACTACCCGCAGGCCGGGTGGGTGGAACATGACCCGACCGAAATCTGGCAAACGCAGCTTGCCGTCGCCCAGGCGGTGATGCGTCATCACAACATCAGTGCAAACCAGATCGCAGCGATTGGCATCACCAACCAGCGCGAAACCACCATCATCTGGGACCGGGAAACAGGGGAGCCGGTTTATAACGCTATCGTGTGGCAAGACCGGCGCACCGCAGGCATGGCCGACCAACTCAAGGCCGAGGGCTTTAGCGATGTCATCCGGCAGAAAGCCGGGCTGGTCACGGATGCCTACTTCAGCGGCACCAAAGTCGCGTGGATACTGGATAACGTGGAGGGTGCCCGCGAGAAGGCCGAGCGCGGCAAACTGGCTTTCGGGACGGTAGATACATGGCTGGTGTGGAAGCTGACCAACGGCGCACTGCACATCACGGACATGTCCAATGCGTGCCGCACCATGCTGTTCGACATTCACAAGCGCTGGTGGTCTACGACGATTACAACCAGGCTGAACGTCCCCATGTCGCTTTTGCCGCAGGTGGTACCCAGCAGCATGACCTACGGCGAAACCACCCCTGACCTGTTCGGCGGGGCCATTCCCATTGCCGGGATTGCGGGCGACCAGCAGGCGGCGACGTTCGGGCAGGTGGCATTTGAGCGCGGCATGGCGAAGAACACCTATGGTACGGGCAGCTTTTTGCTGTTAAACACCGGCAAAGAGGCCATCGCGTCGAAGAATCAACTGCTGACCACCATCGCCTGGAAGTTGGGGGACGAGGGCGCGGTTCAGTACGCGATGGAAGGCAGCATTTTTATCACGGGGGCGGCGGTGCAGTGGCTGCGCGACGAGATGAAGCTGGTGAGCAGTGCCGCCGAAACCGAGGCCATCGCCACCAGCATCAGCAGCAGCGAAGGCGTGTATCTGGTTCCGGCGTTTGTGGGCCTGGGTGCCCCCTATTGGGATCAGTACGCACGCGGCACCATCGTCGGGCTAACGCGGGGCACAGGCCGGGCGCATGTGGTGCGTGCCACCCTGGAAAGCATGGCCTATCAAACCCGTGACGTGGTTCAGGCGATGCTGGCGGACGGTGACTTGAATTTGCAGGCGCTGCGTGTGGACGGCGGCGCGGTAAACAACAACTTCCTGATGCAGTTCCAGGCGGATATACTGGGTGTGCCTGTGGAGCGCCCCAAAATCACGGAAACAACTGCCCTCGGCGCGGCCTATCTGGCCGGGCTGGGCGTTGCATTCTGGTCATCGACGGACGAACTGGCGCAAAAGTGGGAACTTGAACGCACCTTTGAGCCGCAAATGTCGGAAGATCAACGTGAGCGGCTTTACGCGGACTGGAAGCGGGCAGTTGAGCGGTCACGGGCATGGGTACAGTCTTAATTCAACTTATTCACCTTACAGCAAAGGACACACCATGTCTTCAGAAATTCCCCCCTTCCCCGCTGATTTTGTGTGGGGCGTGGCCACGGCTTCCTACCAAATCGAAGGGGCCGCCAACGAAGACGGGCGCAAGCCGTCCATCTGGGATACGTTTTCGCACACACCGGGCAAGGTCAAAAACGGCGATACGGGCGATGTCGCCTGCGATCACTATCACCGCTGGCAGGATGACATCGAGATCATCAAGCAGTTGAACGTGGACGCCTACCGCCTGTCGATTGCGTGGCCGCGCATCCTGCCAGACGGGCGCGGCGCGGTGAACCAGCCCGGCCTGGACTTTTACAGCCGCTTGATTGACGGGCTGCTAGACGCGGGCATCACGCCGTATGTCACGCTTTATCACTGGGACTTGCCGCAGGCGCTTCAGGATGAGGGGGGCGGCTGGCTGCGCCGGGAGATTTACAACGACTTTGTCAATTACGCGGATGGGGTTGTCAGGGCACTTGGGGATCGTGTGAAGCACTGGACAACATTTAACGAGCCGTATGTGGCTGCGTGGCCGGGGTACTACTGGGGCGTGTTCGCACCCGGCCTCAAAGGCAATGTCGCCTACCCGCTGGCAGCAACCCATCACATGTATCTGGCTCACGGCCACGCCGTTGATGCCATTCGGGCTGCTGTGCCCGATGCACAGGTCGGCATGGTGTTGAACCTGCACCCGGCTTACCCCCACTCCGACAGCGAAGCAGATAAGCAGGCGGCTCATCACTCGGATGTTATAGATAATCACTGGTACCTCCAGCCGCTGCTGAAGGGCGGCTACCCGGATGACGGCCTGGCGTTCTTCAAGGACAACTTACCGGACATCCGCGACGGGGACATGGATGTTATCAAAAAGCCGCTGGACTACATCGGCGTGAACTATTATTACCGCAAGGTGATTCAGGCAGACGCCAGCGTGCCCGATCTCGGCTTCCGTGATGTCGTGCCGACGGGTGAAGGTGTTCAGCACACTGACATTGGCTGGGAAGTCTACGCGGATGGCCTGCTAGACAGCTTCAAACTCATCACCGATCACTATGACCCGATTGACCTGTACGTCACCGAGAGCGGCGCGGCCATCAATGATGGGCCGGGCGAAGACGGTGCCGTGCATGACCAGCGCCGCGTGAATTACCTGAAAGACCACTTCACGGTTGCTTCACAGGCGATTACTAACGGCATCCCGCTCAAGGGGTACTTTGTGTGGAGCCTGATGGACAACTTCGAGTGGGCACAGGGCTACAGCCAGCGCTTCGGCGTCACGTATGTGAACTACGAAACACAGGAACGCACCATCAAGGACAGCGGTCACTATCTGGCGCAGGTGGCCACCGCGACGAAGGCGTGACGGTTTGTGGGGTGGGCGCTGCTTTCGGCGTTCGCTACCGCACCTGAACCTGCCCCGCCACCGCCCAGAACGCACCCGCGTCAGCGCCCGTCGCGTTGATGGGCGCACCCGTGTCGTCTAAGACCATTACCTCAATATTGTAGGGGCCGGGTGGCGTTTGCGGGTTAAGATTCAAATCATAATACACAGTTACAACGTCGCCGGGCTGCCACCCCACCACCGGATGCCGCGCCAGTACCCCGCTGGCGGGGTCAAGTGCGCCGCCGTAAACCTGCCCGAATGTGTCCGTTAGCCGGACGCGAGGCGTATGCATTACGTTGTCGCGCAGCGGCTCCCAGTGCAGCGCGACCAGTACCCGCCCGCTCTCGTCGTAAAGGCGCGTATTGACTGCCTGTGCGTGAATCTGCGTTTGCGTGACGCCCCGCAGTGCCAGCACCTTACCGAACTGCACATCCAGCAGGCGGGCGGTAGGAGGTAAGGTGCCGTCTACGGGCTGTGCATCAAACAGCGTGATTTGCATCCCGGCAGGGAAGGCCGTGGTCGCCGTCGCGCCATACGCTTGCAACCAGGCCAACGCCAGCCCGTCAGGATCACTCACTTCCGGCTGGTAGCGCACCAACCACACCCGGTCATAGCCCGCCACGTAGTCACCCAACGCCGCATCCAGGTCAAGTGCGAGCGTTATCTGCGGGAAGAAGCCGCGCACAGGTGCCGCCCCTGGATAGTGATAGGCCATCGCTTCCTGGCCCCAATCCGGCACCACGAGTACGGCATCACCAGGGAGGGTGTGTTCCGTCACGAAAGCCGCCCCCGCCAACCAGTCATCGCGCCAACCATACTGCAAATTGGCATTGAGTTGGCGGGTCATCACCACCAGCACTGCCGCCGCCATGACCGCCGCCAGTACAAAATGCTGCCTGCTCAGCACGTCAATGGCCAGCGCCACAACCGCGATGAGCAGCGGCGCGAAGGCCACGACATAACGCGGCTTGTACAACCCGGCGACAACCCCGACGGCGCACAGCCCGATGTACATCAACATTGCCAGGACGAGGAGTACGCCCGCCTGCTTCACCTGACCGCGCAGCAGCCAGCCCACCAACGGAATCGGTAACAGGGCCATCCACCATGCCGCCGTAAGCCGGTAGAAAAATGTCGTAGTGATGACCTGACCGGGGATTTGCCAGGGGGCCAGCGCATTCGCCGGGTTGACCTCCGCGCCTAACGTCGCACCGGAGGCCAGCACGCGCAGTGTGGGCAGCGCAAACGGCAGATACAGCAGGCCGACCAGCGCAAACGCAGCTATCACACGCACTGCCGCCCCCATCGAACGACGCCAACCTACAACCAACAGCACACCGCCAACGGCTGTGTAGGCCACCGCCCCCAGGATGTGTGTGTACAGCGCCGCCAACATCACACCTGCCGCCGCCAGCATCCAGGGGGTAAAGCGCTGTGAGCGAGCCGCAGCCAGCGTGAACACCGCGCCCAACACGACCCACAGGCCCAGAAGCGTATACATCCGTACCAACCACCCACCAAACATCAACAGCGGCGACATGCCCCACAGCAGGGCCGCCATTGACGCCCCCCGCCCTGATGGGGCAACCCAGGCCACCAGCCGCACCAGCAGCGCCCCCGTCAGCGTGTCCAGCAGGATATTCATCAGGCGCAGCGCCAGCAGTGAA
>DAOTTY010000065.1:0-3256 GCA_034437575.1 Anaerolineae bacterium
CTACCTTGATTGCTAGTCGTTTATTTTACCCCTCTATCCCCAGCCCTTTCTCCCACAGTGGGGAGAAAGGGAGCAAGCACAGGGTCCACCAGGGTTCTTGAAAGTCCCCTCGCCCCTTGTGGGAGAGGGGATTTAGGGGTGAGGGGTGGAGAATCTCTAACTAGCAATCACGGTATTTCTATAATTGTTATCAGCTAAGTCCTCTGCTCCCAGTTGTTCAACAATGCGGTCACCCGTGCCACCAGTTGGTCGGTACGCACTGGCTTACCCATAAAAGCAACCGCGCCACTGGCCAACGCCTGACGCTGGCGGTGCCCCCCGGTCAGGCCGCTTACCACCAAAATCGGCGCTTTGCCTTTGAGTTCCGCTTGCAGCAAATGCACTATATCTACACTGCTGGGCTGCCCGGTCAAAATTAAATCACTAATCACTAAATCGGGCGTGGCCTGGGCCAGGTGGCGCAGCGCCCCTGCCGGGTCATCGGTGTGGGTGACGGCAAACCCGAAGAACTCGAACACAGCCCGATACGCTTCGGCCACATCGTTGTCGTCTTCCACAATCAACAGCGACTTGCCCGCACCCACAGCCTGCTTCACTTCGGGGTCGATGTGGGTAGGCACCACACTCAAGCGCACCTGAACCTGCATGTGCCCCAGCGTAAGCGTGTCGCCGTCTTTGATGAAGATGGGCTGGTAAGGTTGCAGGCGCTCGCCATTGAGCAGGGTACCGTTGCTGCTTTGCATATCCACAATGCACAGCCCCTCTGCTGTAGCGCGGAGCGCAGCATGAACCCGTGACACGCCCTGCTCAAACGCCCGGTAGGGCGTCAGGTCAATGCTGACAGGGCCGGGTGCCTCGTCTACACGGCGGCCTAGCGTCAGGTTTTCATCGTCAATGGTGGCATTAATTAAATCGGACGTGCCCACCACCCGCAACTGTACCACCCAGGGCATCACCTGCTGCGGCTGGATGTGGCGGTTTTTGAACATGGCGGCGGCTGAGGGTGACAGAGGCCGGGTGTGATTCTGATTACGCCGGGGGCGCTGGGGTGGTTGGATATTGTCCGGTGGCATCAGTAAACAACCCTCGTCACAGTTTAGTGGATGGCGTGGTGTTGCCGCGCCCTATTTATAGGATAGTAGAGAATGACAGCAGGCGCGAAGCGAATTTCAGTGGGGTTAGGCTTTCCTAACAATGTGCCAACATGTCGATTGTTGCGGCTAGGCTAGGCGCGGGGCGGCCCCATCAGTTGCAGCAGCATCCCAATGCGGACGGCCAGTTCATCCACGCGCACGGGTTTGGGCAGCACCAACGTGGCCCCGGCATTAATCGCCTGACGGCGGTAGGCATCGTCTGTAATGCCGCTGACGACAATCACCGGGATGTTGGTTTGCCGCCGGAAGCACACATCCTGGAAGTAAAACAACACATCCAGCCCGCTCATATCGGCAGCATCGTAGCGGTTGAGGGTAATGTCTACCACCAGCGCATCGGGCATTTCTTGCGACAGATAGCCGACGGCCTCATCACGGGTGTGCAGCACCGTCACCCGGTAGCCGCTGGTTCGCAGCATCATCTGGTAAGCCTGGGCCACGTCTTCATCGTCTTCCACCACCAGCACATGCTGGCCGCTGCCCCTGGCCGTCGGCTTGAGCGTTTCATAGTCTGAACTGGCGCTGGCCCGTGTGTGCGGTGGCAGCACGGCGAACATCAACTGCGCTTCTAATGAGCCAAAGCGCAGCCTATCGCTGTGTTCTAGCGGGATGTCCTGGTTTGTGGGCACGCGCACATCGTTGAGGTAGGTGCCGTTGGTGCTGTTCATATCACGCACCGTCAGGAACCTGGACCGCGCCAGGATAATCGCGTGGCGCTGCGAAACGCCCGCTTCTACCGCCCCAAACGGGGTCAGGTCAATGTCGGCTTCCCCCACGCCCGACCCGCGCCCCACGATCATCTGCGCCCGCACCTGTACCTGCAACATCTGGTCGCCCATGTGCATATCAATCACCCAGGGGATAACCTGGTCGGGCGGGTCTGCCCGGAACGGCCCCACCTCGCTGCCATCGGGGAGGTCGTCACGCTTGAGCCGCCTGGTGGTCGGTTTGCGGTTGGGCTTGTTGGTATCGTCCATCATACCTGTGCTACTCCCGGTAGGCGCTACTGAACACACATGGCGGCATTTTAACACACGCAAACCCAATCGAAACGTGTGGAATTAACGGGTGCTGAAGCCAATCTGATAACTGCCGCCAAAAGATTCGGCATATGTATAAACGGTGTAGATGCCGCCTTCTGTGTTGGAAATGTCTGCGGTGGCTGTCATGGAGCCAGTAAACAACTGCTGCCACACCACCTGTCCAGACGGTGCCACTGCCCACAAGATCAATTGCCCCCGAAACACGTCAAGGTCATACTCCACGACAAGGGTGCGGTTGGCTGTCACACTCACTGCTGCCTGAGCGTTAAATGTAGGCGGCACGGTGGGCGTGAGCGCATTTTCCGGCGGCAGCGGCGTGACGGCGGGGGCGGCTGTGTTCGCTGCGCTGCTGGCCGTGATGGGCGTGGGCGATTCCCGCACACCGATGGGCGCTACCGCCTGCGCCCCGCTGCTGCTGCTGGCCGAAGCCGACCCCACCCCGCCCGTGCTGCCAAAAGCGAACGCACCCCCACCCGTCGCAGGCCGCGCCGTCATCGGGATGGGCGTGGCAATGCCGCTGGCCGGGGTAAAGCGCGGCAGGTTGGTGGGGGTGGGGGCCAGCGTGGTTGTCATCGTGGCGGATGGTGGGGCCTGCGTCACTGTGGCTGTTACAGCGAGTGTGGGCGTAGGCGGCTGCGACGGTGTGAACACGGTACAAGCCAGCGCCATCAGGCAGGCGAGGGCGGCGAGGGGGTTAGGCTTAATCGTCATCGAAACGGGCACCCGTATTGCGGTCTATGCTCTTACGCAAGCTGAGTAGCTGCGTATTATAGCGGAATCGCAGGGTATGTGGGCAGCAGATGCGGCAATCTGTCAGGGCTATTGCAAAGTCGAGTTTTCACATCGCGGGGACGCCCGCCCCGCCCCCCTGCAAAGGGTTGGCACCCTTTGAACCCGCCTCTTCGGACGCTTCACATCCGAAAAGGCGAGTTTTTGTTCACTTTTTTCAAAAAGTGACGGGTTTGGGCAGCGCCCAATGATTAGCCATGCAACTTTGCAAAAGCCCTGGGCAATCTGTGCAGCCAGGGGGTGGGGGCGCTGTCACACACCCCCGCTGTG
>DAOTTY010000066.1:0-3151 GCA_034437575.1 Anaerolineae bacterium
GAATGTACGTCTTTGGGGGTTATCCGGTAAACCCCGCCACCCCGGACGGCTCCGGCGGGGTGACCTGCCGTTCGACATTGATTTGCGTGGCGTCCGCGTCATCCCTGACGACAACTGGCACCTCCACCGCGAACTGCTCGACAAAGCACAGGCTCTCGTTGACCGCCTCGCAGTAGTACACATCAAACGAGCCGAACAGCACATCATCGCCCACCGCTAGCGTCACAGGGATGCTGACCTGTGTGGTTTCGATGGTGGTTTCGCGCTGTTCGACGGTCAGTGCGCCCCCCTGCGATTCCACAACCGCCCGCGACGGTGCCAAATCGTTGATCTTGTAGCCTTCAGGCAGCACGATGTTCAGCGTCAGGTCGCCCTCACCGGCGGCCACCGTCTGCTCCGGGAGCAGCTCCGCGCCCGTGAACGTGTTGCCCGCAATCACGGTTGCCCGCCCGTCGATTTGCAGCGCTTCAGGGTTGGGGAAGGTCACCGTGCTAACGGTTTCCGCGTCCAGGTCAATCACCCGGATGACGTGGTTGTTGGTATCGGCCACATAGAGCAAGCCATCAGCGTAGTCCAGGCCGCCGGGTTCGTTGAACCGCGCCTCGTCCGGGCCGCCATCGGCATAACCGGGTTCATCGCCGCCGAACAGCGTCGTGGTGACCTCATCCTCACCCATGACGGCCTTGATCTTACTGTTGTACGTGTCTGCAAGGTAAAGCGTACCTTCACCATCACCTGTCACACCCAGCGCGTGCTGCAACCGGGATTCCCCCGGTGGGCCGTCAACATCACCGTAGTCAAACAGGCTGTTTTCCGTCGTCCCACTGACTACCCGCAGCCTATCTGCCGCGAAGTCAGCCACGCGAATCGTGCTGGACTCGCTGTCTGCGAAGTAAAGCTGCTCGTCCACGTAGTAGAGGCCGCTGGGCTGGGCCAGTTCGCTCTCACGCGGGGAGCGGTTCAACTGGGCTTCGCGCCCGTTACCCACCGAATAGCTCAGGGTCATGGTGGTGATGTCGTACTCCCAAATCTGGTGGGTGCCCGCCATTGCTACAAACAGCGTATCGCCCGCACCGAAGGCCACATCCCAGGGGCTGCGGAGGCCGGTTGCCAGTGCCGGGAACGTTTCTGCCTGCGGGATCGTCCGCCCCTGCACCCCCGTCCCGGCGATGGTGGTGACTGTTTGCTCGGTCAGGTTGGCGGCGCGGAGCGTGTGATTGAATGTATCTGCGATGTACAGCACCTCATCGCGCAGCGCCATGCCCTGTGGCTTGTAGAACTGGGCTTCGTCGTAGCCGCCATCAGTGTAGCCCTGCGCCCCGGTGCCGATCACGTCCAGCACGTCGTAGGTGTCCAGGTCGGCAATCACAATCCGGTGGTTCACACTGTCCGCGATGAACAGGCGCTTGCCCGCCTCATCAGCCAGCACCTTGCCAGGGTAGTTGAGCGCACGCGGCGGCGCGGCGTTGAGTTCTGGCTGGATTTTGTCAATCGGGGCGCGGCTGAGTTCGCCTTGCGTGTCGAAGTAGGTCACCATCTGCCCGATAACGCTGTCTAACGGCTCAAACGGGATTTCCCCAGATTGGGCGGCCAGCACGTTACCACGCGGGTCAATCAGCACCAGGGTGGGCCAGGCCAACCGCTGCCCCAAAAAGCGCTCATACATCTGCCACATGATGAACTGGTTGTCGTTCACCACCGGATGCGTGATGCCGTAACGCTGCACAATTTCCTGGATGTTGCGGGTTTCGCCCTCGTTTTCAAACTTGGCGCTGTGAATACCCACCACCACCAGTTCGTCGGGGTATTTTTCTTCTAGCTGCTTGTACACCGGAATCATGTGCAGGCAGTTGATGCAGCCATATGTCCAGAAGTCCAGCAGCACCACCTTGCCCTGCATGTCGTCCAGCGTGAGTTGGCCGTCCACGTTGACCCACTCCAGGTTGGGCGCGAAGTTGGGCGCGGCGAAGGCCGGGTCACCGACGGGCGGGTCGTCCTGGGCGAAGGCGCTGCCCGTCAGCAAGAGCGCAACGGTAACCGTGAGGGTGAGCCATAGTATGCGATGGATATTCAATGGGGGTGTCCTTTTCATGTCATTTCGGGGGTTGATTTTCGTAGGGACAACGCTTGCGTTGTCCGCCTCGGCGTTGTGCGGGGGCATGGGTAGGGGCGACACATGCCCCGCCCCTGCCTGTAATCGGTGTGTGGAATCAATGTGCCACCATTAGCGTGAATTTGTCCGTAGGCCGCCCTACATCGGCACAGGCACCCCACCGGAGCCGTTGCCGTCGCTGCTGCCCTGGGCGTCGTTGGCCTCAGCGTGCTGCCGGTTTTGATCTAACTCGTACATAACGGCTTCCATCTGATAGTTCAGTTCGTAGATGAGCCGTTCGGCAGTTTCGCGCCGGTCAATGCTGATGGCACGCTCGGCGGCGGCGGTTTGCAGCGAACGCAGCCCGGCCATGTACACGCGCCATGTGTCCAGGCCGACGGCGGTATCGTCGCTGTTTTCGTAGTATTTACGCAGCTCAAAAAACGAGAAAATGAAGTCTTCAAGGGGTTTGCCGTCCACCCAGGCGTGCTTTTTCACGTCAAAGTTGATGGCGGTGTAGTGCTCAACGATCCTGTCTTCGATTTTGCGGCGCTTAATGCCGAGGTTCATGCGAGTCAGTCCATCCAATATCAGTAAGCTTGCAACGCGCCTATTATACAGGCGGTCAGCGGCACGTCAGCGGTTGTTGGATGACTGCTCATGCGACGGTGGATTATGCACAACGGACAGTCAGAGTCCAGCAGACCAGGCGGTAAGGGGGCCTTTCAGATGAGTGGCGATGAAGCCCTCACCCCCCTCAATTCCCCCTCGCCCGACCGCCGCTGCGCGGCCAGGCGAGGGCAGGGCTTTTGCAAAGTTGCCTGGCTGATGATTGGTCGCTGCTCAAACCCGTCACTTTTTTCAAAAAGTGACCCAAAACTTGCCTTTTCGGGTAATTACTCAGGTACTCGGCTGAATTCCCCTAGCCCCTTACCCCCAAAATGAGGGAAGGGGAACACCGCCGAAGGCGGCACAAACCCCTCCCTCCCGCCGCGTAGCGGCGATAGTGGGGGAGGGGTGGCGCTTTAGCGCCGGGGTGGGGGCAAGCTGAGTAGTTAC
>DAOTTY010000067.1:0-16601 GCA_034437575.1 Anaerolineae bacterium
TTGCGGAGGCAGGACTCGAACCTGCGACCTCCGGGTTATGAGCCCGACGAGCTACCACTGCTCTACTCCGCGATATGTGATAAATATAGCATTCGCTTAATACAGCGTCAAGGGCAGCATCGTTAAAACTGCACAAGAATCGTGAAATTTGTCACAACAGCTTGCCACCTCAGCTTATAGTGAGTATCGCTACTTGGCTGTACCGGGGCACCCCCCACTCTGTTATGATACATCCGTTCTAAGTCACTAAGAGCGCAAAGGAGCCTCCATGCCCCCCTTTCAGGTTGTCAGCGACTTCAGCCCCACCGGCGACCAGCCCCGCGCCATTGGCGAACTCACCGAGGGCCTGCACGACGGCAAGCGCTTCCAAACGCTGCTTGGTGCCACCGGCACCGGCAAAACGTTCACCGTCGCCCATGTGATTCAAGAGGTGCAGCGCCCCACATTGGTGCTGGCCCATAACAAAACGCTCGCCGCCCAACTTTACGCAGAGTTCAAAGAGTTTTTCCCTAACAACGGGGTGGAGTACTTCGTTAGCTATTACGATTACTACCAGCCAGAAGCCTACGTGCCGCGCTATGACCTGCACATCGAAAAGCAAACGGACATCAACGAGCGCATTGAGCGGCTGCGGCTGGCGTCAACAGCATCACTGCTCAGCCGCCGGGATGTGCTGATTGTCGCGTCAGTGAGTTGTATTTACGGTATTGGCGACCCCAACGCCTGGAAAAAAGCCACTATCGAACTGCCCATCGGTAAAGAAATCCGCCGCGACCACATCTTGCGGAAGCTGGTTCACCTGCAATACACCCGCAACGACATGGACTTAGGGCGCGGCACCTTTCGGGCACGCGGGGATGTGCTGGAAGTTTACCCGGCGTATGGCGAAACGGCCTACCGCATCGAACTGTTCGGGGACGAAATCGAGCGTATGACCGAGTTCGACCCGGTCACAGGTGAAATCCTGGCTGTTCACCAGGAAGTAACGATCTTCCCCGCCAAGCAGTTCATTGCGGATAAAGACCGCATGAAGCAGGCCATGACCGACATCGACAAAGAGCTAGAGGAACAACTTAAAATCCTCAAGGCAGAGGGCAAATTGGTCGAAGCGCAGCGCCTGGAACAGCGCGTGAACTATGACCTGGAGATGATGCGCGAAGTGGGCTACGTCAGCGGGATTGAGAATTACTCCCGGCACATGGACCAGCGCCCCCCCGGCAGCCCCCCCTGGACGCTGCTGGACTACTTCCCGGATGACTTTATGCTGGTAATTGACGAGAGCCACATGACGGTGCCGCAGGTTCGCGCCATGTTCAAAGGCGACCGCCAGCGCAAACAAACCCTGGTCGATTACGGCTTCCGCCTGCCCAGTGCGCTGGATAACCGCCCGCTCAACTTCGATGAGTTCCTCACGCGCACCCACCAAACGCTGTATGTATCGGCAACGCCAGGGCCATACGAAAAAGAAGTGCAGGAAAAAGTCGTGCAGCAGATCATCCGGCCAACGGGCATTATCGACCCTCAAGTCGTTGTGCGCCCGGTTGAAGGGCAGGTAGACGACCTGGTGCAAGAGGTGGCCCTGCGCGTGAAGAACAACCAGCGCGTGCTGATTACCACGCTCACCCAGCGCATGTCGGAGGAACTCTCCGGCTATTTGAATGAGTTGGGCATCCGGGCGCAGTATCTCCACTCAGAAATCGACACCTTGCAGCGCATTGAAATCCTGCGCGACTTACGAACCGGCGTGTATGACGCGCTAGTGGGCATCAACCTGCTGCGTGAGGGCTTAGACTTACCCGAAGTGTCGCTGGTGGCCATCCTGGATGCAGACAAAGAAGGCTTCCTGCGCAGTGCATCCGCGCTGATTCAGACAATAGGCCGCGCCGCCCGCCACATTGAGGGCAAGGTGATTATGTACGCGGACAACGTGACGCCATCCATGAAGAACGCCATTGAAGAAACAGACCGCCGCCGCAGCATCCAGCAAGCCTACAACGAGGAACACGGCATCGTGCCGAAGGCCATCGTCAAGCAGGTAAAAGACCTCAACGACCGTGTAAAAGCTATGATGGGCGACGACGCGCTCAAGGAAGTGCCAGCGGCGGCAGGTGACGCCCCCTCACCGGAACAGTTGAGCAAGAAAGACCTCGACAAGATGATCCGCGACTTACAGGACGAAATGAAGCTCGCCGCTCAATCAATGGCGTTCGAGAAGGCCGCCCAACTGCGCGACCAGATCATTGAACTACGCGCCATCATGACGGAAAAGCAGGTCGAGGTAGGTTAGGGGGTAGCACCACAGGCTAGCGTGGACTCGCAATTTGCTGGCCCTTACCCCCTCTGTTCCCCCGAAGGGTGAGGGCTGAAGCTGGTCTGTACTCGTACCCGTTGGGGGCTTACAGCAAGTTAACCGCCTGTGATGGTATTCCCATTGGAGGGCGGGTACACTTTCGCCCTGTGTATGAAATCAGTGGGGATCAACATGGCACAAGCAACAACCAATCAACAGCAGCTCAAACGCGAACTGGGCGTTTTCGGCGCAACCATGATGGGCCTCGGCTCCATCGTCGGAACGGGCGTTTTCGTCAGTATTGCCATTGCCACCAACGCCACAGGCGCGTCTGTGGTCATTGCCGTGTTCCTGGCTGCCCTCGTTGCCACGGCCAACGGCCTTAGCAGCGCCCAACTCGCGGCCAATCACCCGGTCAGCGGCGGCACCTACGAATACGGCTATCGCTACCTGAACCCCTGGCTGGGCTTCGCCGCTGGCTGGATGTTCCTGCTAGCCAAGAGTGCATCCGCAGCAACGGCAGCCCTGGGCTTTAGCGGCTACTTGCTCAACGCGGTGGGCAGCAGCAACGGTGCCATTGCCACGCCGATGGCCTTCGTCACAGTGGTGATTATGACCGCATTGGTGCTAGGCGGCATCCGGCGCAGCAACGCGGTGAATATCACGGTTGTGTCTATCACGATAGGTACGCTGGCGCTTTTTGTGTTTGGCGGCCTGCCCACTGCCACCGCGAACGCGGCCAACAACTTCACTAACTTCTTCGTAGATGGCCCACTGGGGCTGCTGCAAGCCACAGCATTGATGTTCGTGGCCTACACCGGCTACGGGCGCATTGCCACGCTGGGCGAAGAAGTCCGTGAACCACGCACAACCATTCCGCGTGCGATTATTACGACGCTAGGCTTTACGATGGTGCTGTATCTCTCGGTTGCGCTGGTGGCGATTGCTGCTGTGGGCGCGGTGACCTTTGCTGCGACCACTGAGGGCGCAGCCGCACCGCTGGAAATTGTCGCGCAGTCGTTTGCGATTCCCGGCTCCGGGATTATCCTGGCGGTGGGTGCGGTAACAGCCATGCTGGGCGTGCTGCTCAACCTGATTTTGGGCCTGTCGCGGGTGTTACTCGCCATGGGCCGCCGGGGCGACATGCCCGCTGCCACTGCCCGGCTCAACGCCGCCGAGACAACCCCAACCGTTGCCGTGATTGTGATGGGCGGCGTTATTGCGTTGATTACACTGGTGGGCGATGTGCGGGTTGCGTGGGGCTTTAGTGCCGTCAACGTGCTGCTGTACTACTCACTGACCAACCTGAGCGCGTTACAACTCACTGACGATGAGCGGCTGTTCCCGCGCTGGATTTCGGTAGCCGGGTTAATCGCGTGCTTTTCGCTGGCGTTTTTCATCCGTGACGTGTGGATTTATGTGGTGGCGTTCGGGTTACTGGCGCTTGGCCTGGTGTGGAAGGGGTTTACAAACCGCAGCGTGGAACAGTCTGTGTAGCTGAAAGGGATAAACGTTGGGGCGCGGTATTGAAACCGTACCCCAACTGCTCCCGTTGAACGCGGCCTGACCTGACCAAAGGTGACCTCGTTCAAGTAGAACGCAAATTTAGGGTGTTATGCGTGAATCCGCTCAAACAAAACCTGGCGGACGTGACCATTACCCATGCGGGCAATCCCACTAAAAGCCGCCTTGCCAACCCGCTCCAGTTCAATCGACCAGTGATGGCCCATCGTGGCACCCAGGCAACTGCTGCACCAGGATGTCATCTCCTGTGCGTTCAGGGACAGACCCGCGTCTGCAACGTGCCAGTAGCCGTGCCACTTCGCGTTGCCGCTGTAAGCGTCACGCACCTCCGCATTGAAGACCCCGGCCAGCTTGAAATCGTAGGTGCCTGCCCCGGTGATGTCGTTTTCCTGATCCAGAAAAGACAGCTTCCAGGTGCCGGGTAAGATGTTTTCGAGGGGCTGAAGTGCAGTCATGAGTGTTACCGATCCAACTAAGTTAAGGTGAGCAATACAGTCCCTATCTAACCACATCCATGCCATATGATGAAGGGAACTATGCGTAAAAAAACGCGGCTCCCTTCTGTGAAAAACGTTAGACCACGAACGCCCCATCCTTGTAAAACAGGTCGCCATCTACGTGAATTTCGCTGCCGTCGCGCATATCACAGATCATATCCCAGTGAACTGCGCTGTCGTTGACGCCGCCCGTTTCCTTGTAGCTGCGCCCAATCGCAGTGTGAATGGTGCCGCCGATCTTCTCGTCAAACAGGATGTTACCCGTAAACTGCTGAATGCCAAAGTTGGTGCCAATGGCAAACTCACCCAGGTAGCGGGCACCCTCATCCGTGTTGAGGACTTCTAGCAGCGCGTCCTCGTTTTCCTCAGCGGTGGCTTTGTCAACGCGGCCATCCACAAATTGCAGTTCAATCCCCTTGATAGCCCGCCCACTGACGATAGTCGGGTAGCTGTAGCGCACCCACCCATTCACTGACTGTTCCACTGGCCCGGTGAAGATTTCGCCGCTGGGCATATTGGCATGGCCGTCGCTGTTGATAAACGTGCGCCCGGCCACACTCAGCTTGAGGTCGATATTC
The DNA here is from genome assembly GCA_034437575.1 of Anaerolineae bacterium. Lineage (GTDB taxonomy): Bacteria > Chloroflexota > Anaerolineae > Aggregatilineales > Phototrophicaceae > DAOTTY01. The sequence goes on from DAOTTY010000067.1 coordinate 4,890, forward strand.
GGCCCCTTGAGCGCGAACTCGGTTTTGCCCTTCAGCCAGTCGATCTTTTCCTGCTGCATGGCGGATAGCTCGTTCCAATTGGCCACCGGGTTCTCCTGATCGCAAAAAGTCGCCCCATAGAAGAAGTCGGCAAACTCCTCCAGGCTCATATTCGCTTCCTGGGCGCTGGCCTCTGTGGGGAACCATGTGCCCACCCAGCGCATGTTGCCCTCGGCGGCGCGGTCCAGGCGGGTATCTAGCCAGGGGCGTTGGGCCTTACTGAACTGCTGCACGCGCCTGGGCGGGATGTTGGTCATGGCGCGGGTGTTTTGCATGGTGCCCGTCTTGCCCACCCGGATGTATACGTCGGCTTCCTCATAGTAGCGCGTCATAGCCGGGTCCAGCCATTCAAGCTGGTCGTCATTGCCTTCGCGCAGCAGGTCACGGAACATGCGCTCATCCGAGATGTAAACCGACGGATGCCCACCTGCTGCAATCACCTTTGCGTACACCTCACGCAGCGCGGGCAGCGTCACCACATCCCCCAAAATGCCCACCCACTGGCCGGGCTGCACCTCTGTAGAATAGTTCACCAGGATGTCAGCAAGGCGCGTTAAACGAACATCAGTCATCAAAAAATTCCTTGACTACGAACAGTAATGATAAAGTAGCACCAATATGCACACCACACAATGAACACCTCGCGGCGGTATTTGCAGCCCACAAACGCGAAAATCGCGGTGATGCTGTAGGTGGCAAAGTACGGTGTAAGGAACGGCGTGGCTGCCGCTGCCAAAAACACGTCTTCAGAGTGGTAAGCACGGTAAAGCAAGTACACCCCCAGCGGCACAAACCAGGGGAACGGCGCAAAGTTCCACGCTGCGACGGTATCTGGCAGGCCAGCGCCTGTAAACCACAATCCCCACACCACCAACGAGAGCAGCCCAATCACCACAGATGGCACGAACATCCACAGGCTAAAGCGCTGCTGCTTCCACCAGATAAGCGCAATCGCCCCAATGGTGTGCGGCTTGATAGCCAACAGCGGCAGGCCCCACATCGGCGGCAGCAGCAGGGCCAGCATGGGTATCCAATCAACGTTGCTCGTCCGCAGCAGGTCAATAAACGGCAGCGACGTGACCGTTAGCAGCAGGGTTTGCCAGTTGCCGCCATACCGCCGGATCACGAGCGTTATCACAACCAGGGTGATCGTGATATTGACAGCCGCGCCGACGTTCCCTGGCAGCACAAAAGCATGGGGAACGAGCAGCAGCACCCAGGGCGGGTTGGTAAACGTGTCGATCACAAAGGGATTCAGCGGGTTTGCGGCAGCCTGGACGTAGGTGTACTTCCAGTCGATGCCCCATTGCAAGCCCTGCGCGTATACCCGGCTGAGGCCGTAGGTCATCCCGACCAGGGCCAGTGCAATCACAGCGTAGAGAAATAGATTGCGCGGGGTGAGGTGCTGGCGACGGAAGCGGGTCATTCGGGCCGGGGCAGTCATGGGCAGGTAACTGGCAAACGGGTACAGGGGCACCCCTGCACCCGTTAAGCCGCCTTAGACGAGGCTGCGGGCTGTGTCGAGGATGGCGTCGAAGTTCACTTCATCGCCAATCACCGGCACATATTCGACGTACTGAATTGTGTTGGCCTTGTCCAGCACGAACGCGCCGCGCTGCAAAACGCGCCACTCGGTGTCGTGCAGGCCATAGTCATCTGCAAATTGCATGGACTTGTGGTCAGACAGGGTTTCGGTGCGGTCTACATCTTTGTTGCCGCACCACCGCTTCTGGGCGAAGGGCAGGTCTGCGCTGACGGTTAGCACCACAATGTCGTCGCCCAGGCTCGCCGCCGCCTCATTAAAACGGAGCGTCTGCGCGGAGCATACGCCGGTATCAAGGGACGGCACGCAGCTAATAACCTTCACCTTGCCGTCATAGTCAGCAAGCGTCTTGGTGCTCATGTCAGTGGCGGTCAACGAGAAAGCCGGTGCTTTAGCGCCCACGTCCAGCATATCGCGCTGCACAGGATGTTCGTTCGGCCCTACCATCATTCCGGGGCGGTCTGCCATGTGTTACTCCTCTTTGTGTGAGTGTTTTTAGTTCCAATTGCCTACCAGATTATAGCGCTACCCAACGGATTTTCACACGCCGCCATGACGCCACTCACCAGCAACCATCGTGCCCAGCACACTTATATTGATTAGCTCGTCTGCGGGAACCGTATACGGGTCACGATCCAGCAGCAGCAAATCCGCGTAATAACCGGGCGCAAGCTGCCCCTGACGGTCTTCAACGCCGCCCGCGTAGGCCGCGCCCTGCGTGAACCCGCGCAGCGCTTCATCAACCGTGAGCTTGGCGTCAGGCCGCCAGCCAGCCGCTCCCAGTGAGCCGTCAGCGCGATTGCGCGTTACAGCGGCATGAATGCCCATGAACGGGTCAAACGGCTCTACTGGCGAATCTGAGCCGAAAGCCACCCTTGCCCCCGCGTCAATCTGAACGCGGGCGTTGTAGCTGAGTGCGGCCCGCTCGCCCCAGTAGCGATCAGCTACTTCAGCGTCAGATGTCGCGTGAACCGGCTGCATCGACGCAATCACATCCAGTTCGGCCAGGCGGCCCACATCGTCCGGGTGGATCACCTGCACATGCTCAATACGGTGCCGCCGCTGGGCGCGGGCGATACCGTGTTCGGCCTCAAGCTGCCGCGCTGACGCGAACACGTCTAACACTTCGCGCACAGACCGGTCACCAATCGCGTGAATGGCAGTGGGCAGCCCGCTCAGCGTAGCCTGATGCACCAACCGCCGCATTTCATCAACGGGCGTGACGACCATACCGCAGTTATCCGGTTCCTCCTCATATGGGGCCAGCATGTAGGCGGTGCGCGGGCCAAGCGCCCCATCCGCAAACAGCTTGAGTCCGCCAAAGCGCAGCCAGTCGTCACCCAGGCCAAAGCGCACGCCGCTCGCAATGGCCGCCGCCAAATATGCCTTGTTGATGTACTTCACCACCCGCAGGCCCAGCTCCCCGCGTTCGCGCAGCACTTGCAGCGCCATCAGGCAGTCGGGGTTATCCAGGTCATGAATCGCAGTGATGCCCTGCTGATGGGCCAGCTTTTGCGCGGCCAGCATCCAATCGGCCACCTCTTCGGGCGTGGGCGCGGGGATAACATCCGCGATGAGGCGCATGGCCGGGGCTTCAAACAGAATGCCCGTTGGCTGGCCGTGTTCGTCCCGTTGGATCGCGCCGCCGTCAGGGTTGGGCGTGTTGGCAGTCATGTTCGCTGCCTGCATCGCGGCGGTGTTGGCCCAGGCCACATGCACGCTTTTACCTGTCAGGAAGACAGGGTTGTGCGGTGCTACCGCGTCTAAGTCCGCCGCTGTGGGGAAGTCGTCGCTCGGCCACAACGCCTGTGCCCACCCGTGCCCGCGTATCCACTCCCCCGGCGGGGTTTGGGCCACACGCTCCGCCACTGCTGCAACGGCAGCGGCTTTCGTGGGCACCTCAAACACATTGACGTTCTGTAAATGCTCAGAAGTCCAGCGCCAGTGGATGTGTGCGTCTACCAGCCCCGGTATCACGGTTTGCCCGCCCAGGTCCTCCCGGACGGTATTGCGCCCCGCAAGCGCGAGCATGTCGTCGTCACTGCCAACGGCGACCACCCGCCCCCCATGCAGCGCAAGGGCTGTTGCGTGGGGCACAGCGGCGGCCAGCGTGTGGATGCTGCCGTTGTACAGCACCCGGTCGATTGAGGTTGTCATTCGGCTACCCTGCTTTCACTGCTGCCAGGACCTGCTCTACTTCTTCAGATGTGGGGGCACCTTCCCAGCCGTCGCGTGTGACCGAGGTTGCCCCCAACCGCGCCGCCACTTGCAGCGAGCGGGCCACATCACCACCCAACACATGCAGCGCACACAACAGCCCCGCCGCGAATACATCCCCCGCACCTGTGGGCTGCGTCACCGTGACCGGCGGCGTTTCATACTCGGATGGGGTGCCATTGGCGTAGTACGTACCGCCTTTTTCAGCCCGTGTGAGGACGAAATTGTTGGCGGCCTGCGCATACTCCTGTTCCAATTCAGGGGCCAGCACAATATCTTCTTCACTCAGCACCAACCAGTCCAGCAGCCGCAGCGCAGCGGCGTCATACCAGCGCTTAAACGTCACCAGCCCGTCGTCATCCCACTGGCGCAGCAGCCCCTGCGCGGTGAGCATGGTCGTAGCGGCATCAAACGGCGGCAAGATGTCCACCAGGTCGATTTCCCCAGTCAGTGGGCCAAAATGCACCAGCGAGGCGTCGCGCCAGTTATCCGGGATGTGCTGGTAGCGGATGGGCGAGGCCACACCCCGTAGATACTGTTGGCGTCCGGTTTCCAGGTAGATGTTTTCAAACGTTGAGGTTTGTAGGGCGGGCACCACCACGATTTCGCCCAAATGGGGGGCCAGTTCATTCAGCAGGACCTCCCCCAAGCCTACGCTCGTTACCACACCCACTTTCAACCCGAAGGCTGTCGCTGTGCGGGCCGCATAGGCCACTGTGCCGCCCAACTTGCGACCGTTGGGGGTCAGGTCTGCCGTCATGTGACCAATAAGCAAGTAATCTGGCTGGAACGTCGTCATCAGGCGGTACCATTGGTTTTCGGGACAATGGTCACGCGGCGTTCGCTGCCATGACCTTTGCTTTCGGTTTCTACATCGCCGCGTTTACGCAGCACCATATGAACCACCCGCCGCTCGTGGGCGGGCATTGGCTCCATGTTGACGGTACGCGCACTCTGCACAGCTTGATCGGCCATGCGGTGTGCCAGTTGCTCTAGCTTATCAGAGCGGCTGTCTCGGTAGCCGTTCACATCCACAATGATATTAGCGCGGGTTTCCGTTTGCTTGCTAACGATGAGCCGGGTGAGGTATTGCAGCGCGGTTAGCGTTTCACCACGTTGACCAACCAAAGCGCTAATCCGGTCATCATCCCCTTCAATGTTCAAAATCCAGGGGGGGCCGTCTTCCTCGTCACGCTCGGAAGGCGGTGCCTGGAACACAGCCACCGTCGCGTCTATGTCCATCAGGTTCAGCACCTCATGGATAATCTGGTCTGCGATTTCAAACTCAGGTGCCCCTTTTGGGAAGATAACCGGCGGTGTTTCGACGATAACCGACTGGCCTTCATCGTCGCGGCGCGGCCTGGCACGCGGCGGCGACTGACGCGGCTCGGCGTCTGCCTGCTGGTCGCGGTAGCGCTCGCGGCGGGTGCTGCTATCAGCGTAGCGCTCAGCCGGTGGGGTGTAATCTGACTGCTCCCCCCGCCGGCGCTGTGTGGGCGGCGTGTAGGGTGCCGCTGCGTCCGCCTCTTCATATGTGCCATCCTCGTTGAAGAAGTCATCATCATCATCCGGGTCGTAAGCAGATTCGGCTTTCGCAGCCGGGCGCAGCGGCACGGTGGCATCGTCGTCTGCTTCAGGTTCGGCAAAGGGGGTTTCGTCGTCAAAAAAAGCATCATCGTCACTGGCGGTGGGTTGCGCTTTCGCAGCCGGGCGCAGCAGCACGGTGGCGTCTTCATCCTCGTCATCATCAAAAAAATCGTCGTCATCCGGGTCATAAACGGCTTGTGTTTTCCTCGATGGGCGCAGCGGTACGGTCGCCTCATCGTCCTCTTTAGAGGCGTCATCAGCGGCGTCATCGCCCTCAAAAGACTCATCATTAGCATCGGGCGCGTCCGCATCGTCGTCCGTTTTCCTTGCGGGGTCCGGTTCGGGTTCAGGCTGTGGGGCAGGTTCGGGCGGCTGTGGGGCTGGCTTGGGCGGCCCTTTGCGCGGCGGGGTTGCCAATAGCTGCAACCGGACGCGGGCATTTTTCGCCCCCAGCCCGAACAAACCCCGTGTTGGCTCCTCAATCACTTCTACGATCACCTGGCTGGGGCCAACCCCCAGCTCACTCAGGCCCTTCTCGATGGCCCGCTCAACAGATTCAGCAGTAATTTCAACAGATGTGGGCATATCCATAACAAAAAAGACGCAGCGAACTGCCCTCTGTATAGGCAGACCGAAGCGCCGTCTCTCCTTTCTGGCGTACTGCAATACCTGGGGCAGCCTGGCCGCCCCAGATGCAATTAGCTGGTTGCTTTTTTGGCCTTCTTAGCAGGCTTTTTCTCTTTAGAGGACTTTGCAGACTTCGGCTTCTCTTTTTCTTTGTCCTTTGATGCATCGTCTTTCTCTGCGTCCACCACAACAGCGGCGTTTTCAACTGCGTTCGCCCGCCGCCCAATAAACCCATACTGGAAGGCACCAATCAGGTTGGAGGTGATGAAGTAGATCGACAGGCCCACAGAAAACTGGATCGAGAAAAACCCGAACATCAGCGGCATGATGGTGGTCATCTGCTTTTGCATCATCTCTGCCTGGTTCGGCATACCACCGCTGTCGCTCTTGTCTTTGTCGTCCTTGTTTTTCGTGGCACTCATACCCATCGTCAGCTTAGACTGTGCCCAGGTCGTTGCCATTACCAGTACAGGCAGCGCCAGCGCATAGAACGGGTTCTGCAACGGAGAGACCGTCAGGTCCATACCCAGCCAGGTACTTTGCAGCGGGATTTCTGACGCAAGGCCCGGAATCAATAACCGGCCAGACATATCAAGTAGCTGCAACGGGGTGGCGGCCAGCGCATAGATAATCGCCTGATACAGCCCTAAAAATATAGGAAGCTGAACGAACATCAGCAAGCAGCCGCCAAATGGATTGATGCCCTCCTCCTGGAAGAGCTTCATCTGTTCGCGGCCCAGCGCTTCTTTGTCGTTTTTGTACTTCTCTTGCAGCTTCTTGATCTTCGGTTGAAGCGCCTGCTGACGCCGCATGGACTTTTGCTGCTGTAAGGTAAGCGGGTACAGCAGCATCCGGGTAATCACCGTAAATACCACGATGGACAACACGATGTTGCCTGTCACTGAGTAAAACAGCGTCAGTGCCGTGATAAACGGGTTAATGATGAAACTCCACATGAGCGGTATTCTCTCCTCAAAGGCGCGGCGGGCGCGCTAACGTCTAAATGTCCAGATGCGCTCCGCTGTTTCAGCCTCGAAGCCCACCAGCGCATCACGGTTGGACAGGGTACTGACCACCACCATGTCTTGCTCGAGGTCATCGAACGCTTCTGCGGAAAAGTAGAGAATTTCCGAAAGCACTTCACCATCCAGTGATCGTGTTTCTTCTACCTCACCTGTTTCTCTGTCCAACCAGTATACGTTCTGGTCACGGCTGCCGACAACCACCGACTCATTGAAAACAACGGGGGTGGTGCGGATTGCGCCCTCTGCTGCCTGGATTTGCCAACCCACCTCGCCTAGCGACAGCGTGTTAGCCTCTAGTTTATACACAGTGCCGCCCAAATCTGCGGTGTAAAGCATCAGCCCGGCGTCTTCTTCTATCAACACAGGTGACCCCCACACCCACTCGGTTGTTTCAAACGTGTTGACGATGGCCCCCTCTGCCGCATCAACAGCCAGGATTTCGTTAGAGAAGGTGCCAATGTAAAGCTGGTTCGTTTCCGGGTTGTAAGCAGGCGTCCCAGCCGCCGCACCACCCAGGTCCAAGCGCCACAGCAGCTCACCACTTTCAATCACAACCGCATACATATTGTGATCGAGCGAAACGAAGTAGGCGTTACCGTCGGCCACCGTCGGCTGCGACCAGACGGCGTGTTCCGTCGCTACAGACCACCGCTCTTGCAGTGTTTCTGCATCCAGGGCCAGGAGCCGCTCTTGCAAGCCCAGCAGCACGACCTCGCCCACCTGTAGCGGGTTCGTCACGACGTTGCCGCGCTCTTGAACCAGGGCAGAGGCGATGCTAATGGGGGTTGCCGTTGTCAGGTCAAATTCCACCAGGCTGCCATCAGAAACAGGCACCAGCAGTACATTGTCAGTCAGTTGCAGCGGCGAAGCGAAGAACTGTGCGTTGTCGATGTTATCCAGATCACGGCCACGCACGCGCCACTCCGCAGCGTTGCCCTCACTATCAACAATGCGGTTGCCTTCTTCGTCGCGCAGGGCCAGCACAGTGCCCTGGTTCGCCACGTCGATGATGACCAGCGTGTCTTCGTGGGCATAAACAATCTGCGTCGTCTCATCCAAAACGGTGAGACCAGCCCAGGCAACCCCCAATTGGCCCGTGCAACCCACCAATAACAGCACAAACAAGGGCAAACCCAGCAGTAAAGCCAGGTGTTGAAATCGTCGGAAATGAGTCAAGCCTTTTTCTCCTCAAAGTCGGGAACGGGATCATAGCCGCCCGGGTGAAACGGCTGGCAGCGGGCAACGCGCTTTAAGCCCATCCACCCGCCGCGAAAGAACCCGTAGCGTTCAATAGCTTCAGCAGTATACACAGAACACGTCGGATAGAAGCGGCAAGCAGGGGGCAAAAGCGGCGAGATATAACGTTTATACCCGCGCAAGGTCTTCAGGGCCAGCCAGCGTAGCATTAGCTTTGGTCTTCTCCAGGTGATACAACAAGATTAGCTCGCACAGCGAGCTTATACACGATACGTGAAATGGGGTCTAAAGGTTGCCCGACGATGGCGCGTTTGCCAACAAGTACAATGTCATGCCCAGGCCGCAGGGAGGGGTGATGGTGGCGTATGGCCTCGCGCAGTTGGCGGCGGGCGCGGTTGCGGGTAACAGCATTGCCCAATGCCTTGCTCGTCACAAAACCGTAGCGGTTGTGCGGCAGGTCATTGGGGGCAACACTCAGCAGCAGCACCCGGTCATGAAAGGCAGTCCCTTCACGACGCAGCCGGGCAAAATCAGCGGGGCGGCGCAGGCGCAGGCGCTGCTGCATGGCGGGCTATTTCTTTCGCTCGAAGGAAGTCCGCTTTTGCTTGCCCTTCGTGCCGTTCCAATTCACGCGCTTGGCGCGGCCCGGCTTAACAGCCAGTGAGTGACGGCCCTTGTCGCGGCGTGCCTTCAGGACGCGACGCCCCCCCTTGCTAGACATCCGGCTGCGAAAGCCGTGAACGCGCTGGCGGCGGCGGATTTTAGGTTGGTATGTGCGCTTGGTTGACATGTGCTTACCTTATTGTAGGGTTATTGGCTTTAGATGTTATTGCGCTTTACGCGGCTAGTAAGTATAACGATGCAAAAAAACGCGGTCAACCCAGTGCTTGCACAGTGCCGCACCGCCCATATATAATTTGCCCGTCGTTTGAAACGACCCAGCGCCTAAAAACCTGCGACTTGCATGGATTACCAGCCAGCGCCCACCACTCAGCACACTCAGCCTGCCCCGCGCACGGCCCGCTTTGCCGTCACCTGCCTGATGATTTCGCTTATCTGCCACCTGCGCCCCCCGGAGGAAACATATCGTGGTGAACATACAACACTGGATCAACGACTTCACAATTACCGATAACGACATTGAATCCCTCAATACGCTGCTGTTCGAGCGTGAAACGCCGCTCACAACCGAGCAAATGGCCACGCTGCTCGTTACCAAACGCATCGAAGACGAAAACCAACGCCTGCAAGAGCGCTTCAAAGACGCTACGCTCTATGACCCGGCCCAAAGCTACGCGGTGGGGCAGCGGTTGGTTTTCGCTGCATTTGACTACGCCGTCGGCGAAGTGATGGACGTGCGCCCCGGCGACAATGGCGAATACGGCGAGTTCAGTGTAATTGCGGTTGCGTTTGACCGGGATGGCCTGAACACAGGCAGCGACCCCCGCGAGTTTGCCGCCGCCTTCCCACACAAGCACACCCTCAACAGTACCCCGGCCAACGGCAATGGCACATCGGGCTTGCCTGCTGGCCAAACCCTCGCCCCTGCTGATGTGTTCCAATCGCCAGATTACGAATCTATCATTATTTCCCTTGAAGATATGCTTCGGCGGGATGAAAGCCTGTTGCAGGTGGCGGATGCGTGGTTCCCAGTCGATTTAATCATCGAAACCAACGAAGGCCACATGCACCTTTCCGAAGCGGTGCTGGATATGTACAGCGGTGGCCCGCTTACCACCCGCGAAATCCTGGAAAACATCGGCGGGCTTGGCAACAGCCCCATGCCCCTGCAAGAGTTCTCAATGAATTACGGGCTAAACCAGGATAAACGCTTTGACGAGGTGGGCGCTCTGGGTGAAATCCTGTGGTATTTGCGCCGCCTGGAACCCGACCAGGTACAAAATACGCCCGTCATGCTGCAATACAACCCCATCCCCTATGACCGGGACAGCCTGTCACCCCGCTCACAAAGCCTGGAAGCTGAACTGGCCGATGAGCATTCCCCACTGCCCCCGGCACCCAAAACGCTTGAGAGCGCCCGCATCGTGTTGATTTACCCGCACCGCCGCCTGGGGACGCTGCCGCTCAACCATCAGGCCCAGCAAATTTTCCCACGGGCACGCAAAACCGAGCGCATCGCCCTGACGATGGTCGATAGCACCGACGGGGAAGAATTCCCGGTGTGGGTCGTCCGCAAGGCCAGGTACGTTCATGGCCTGATGCCCTTCTACACCAAGCACGCGCTGCCCATCGGGGCCACCATGCGCCTGCGCCGCAGCGACGAACCCGGTAAAATCGTGATTGAGTTCGACGCCTACAAACCGCGCAGCGAGTGGATCACACTGGTAACAGCCAATAAGCATCAGATTGGATTTGAAGCGGCCAAGCGCGGCATCGGCGCAGAGTTTGATGACCTGCTGCTGCTGGGCGTAGATGACCTGGAAGGCGTAGACAGGCTGTTCCAAAGCAAGACCAGCCAACAGCAGCCGCTGGCCACTATCCTCCGCATGATTATCCCGCTGCTGGGGGGCATCAACGCCCAGGGGCACGTCCATGCGAAAACGCTGTACAGTGCCGTTAACGTGCTGCGCCGCTGCCCCCCAGGGCCGATTTTGGCCACCCTGTCAAATAATCCTGACTTTGAGAATGTGGGGGAACACTATTGGCGCTTGAGCGACTAGCCCATACTATTAACCAAGACGACCTTGACGACGTGCAGAGGAGCAAATGATGGCCGGTATTCCCCGCCCTGGTGCCCTGGCCAAAGCCAACCAGGACACCCAATTTCACATTGATTACCACTGGTGGCAAACCCCCGCCCAGCTACGCAGCTACCTGCTCAGCCACATCCCCGATGAGGCCGACCGCGAGCGCATTAGCCAAAGTGACGAGGGTAAAATGGTGGATTTTGTTCACCCGGAAACGGGCGAAGTCTTCCGCTCAGATGAGTTAAACCTGGCCTTGCAGCAGGCCGCCCAACAGCCAGATTTCATCAACCCGCAGGCGTCTGTGGTAGATAACATCTTCCGCGTGTTTTTGAAAAACGGTAACAAGCCGCTTACCCCACGCGAATTAGAAACCTACGTGGGCAAATCGGCATCTGTTATCCTGAAAACCATCGGCGGCACCAAGATTTACAACGGCATCCGCCCTGTTTCGTCAGATTCGTAACCTGAGCGTGAGGACGACTCATCATGGGACGTGTGATTCACACTGCTAGCACTGGCAAAACCCGCAATCAACTGCGGCGCACCATTGCAGAACTGCTGCGCCGCCTGAGCGGTAAAAACGATGTAGACGACGAAACAAAGGATATGGTGGCGGCAATTGTGTTTTGCCTGCGAGAAATTGACGCGGGCATTCAGTCATCTGCCGCAGCGTGGGAAAAGCGCGACTACTGGGTCAAAGCAGATCACTTCCGTATGGAGTGGCGCTGGGTGCCGCAGGAAGCGGACGCCCTGACAGAGATCGTTCACA
>DAOTTY010000068.1:0-8631 GCA_034437575.1 Anaerolineae bacterium
CAGAGGCCACCCCCTGGGGCTGGGTCGGTATTTCGTTAGCCGCCCACACCGCCTGGGGGTCTTACCCGGTTTTGGCCCGCTTCTTGCAAATTGAGGGCGGTGTGCCGACGTTTTCCTTGTTGATGGTGGCCAACCTGATTGTGCTGGTGTTTTTGGCGCGGTCCCTGCTGCACCACACAGACGCAAACGTGATGCGCCTGCCGATTGTGTGGCTGTTCGCGCTCATTGTCATCCTGCGGGCAACGACAAATATTGCGTCTACGCGGTTCACGCTGTCGATTTACGTGCAGTTGGTCACCCAGGCCACACCTTTTGCAGTGATTTTGCTCAGTACCGCGCTGTTCCGGGAAAAGCTGCCCCGTTTCACCATTCCAGCCGTGACGCTGGCCCTCATCGGCGCGGTGCTGATGATTGGCACCAACTTCGGCAGCATCCCTGATGACCCCACCCGCCGCGACTGGTTGGGCGTGGGGCTGGCCATTTTCAGCGTGATGATGCTTGCGACCTATATGGTGCTGGTGCGGCGCACCACCCAAAACAGCGTGAGCAGTGAAACGCTGCTGCTGATTCAACTGGTGGTGATTGTTGTGGTGAGCGGGGCCATGAGCCTGCTGCTGCGCGAAGACTGGGGGCAGTACACACAAATGCGCCCGTTGGACTGGGCCATGCTGCTTACGTTCGCGTTTGGGGTGTTTATGGGCGGCAACCTGGGCCAAATCCAGGCGATTCGCCACCTGGGGGCACCGTTCTACAGCAGCATGTTAGCCAGCCGCCTGGTGAGCGCCTTGATTTTCGGGTGGCTGTTGCTGGGCGAACGCCTTACATCCGCGTGGCAAATCGTCGGTGCAGCAATTGTGCTAATTACAATCACCTGGTACTTGTGGCAACAGCACTAATTTTTGGGCAAAGTGACCGCGCCTCAATAGAATAGGGAGTGCTTTGCCTGCTATTTACGCTCAAGGACGTTTATGTCAAACGATGCTGTTTCCGCGATTCTGTTGATTTCCGGTGAGGACAAGCCGGGGCTGGTGGCCGCTACCACCGAGTTTATCCACAAGCACAATGGCAACATCCTGGATTTGCACCAGCATGTTGACCAGGCCAAGCGTGCGTTTTTCATGCGCGTGGAGTGGGACCTGACAAACTTCAGGCTGCCCGGTGAGGCCATCGGCGAGGCGTTCCAGCCGATAGCCTGGGAACACCGGCTGGCCTGGCGCTTGCACCTCAGCGATGATGTGCCGCGTATGGCGCTATTGGTGTCCCGGCATGGTCACTGCCTGTACGATCTGCTGGCCCGCTGGCAGTCTGGCGATTTGCGCGTCGAAATTCCGCTGATTATCAGTAATCACCCGGATATGGAACCCGCCGCGCAGTCGTTTGGCATTCCGTACTATCACATCCCCATTACGAAAGCCAACAAAGCCGAGCAGGAAAAACGCGAGATTGACCTGCTCAAGCAGTACGATGTGGACCTGGTGGTGCTGGCCCGCTATATGCAGGTGCTCACCGGGGATTTCATCGCGCACTTCCCCAACCGGGTGATTAACATCCACCACTCATCGCTGCCCGCCTTCCCCGGTGCCAAGCCCTACCAACAGGCGTACAATCGCGGCGTGAAGGTCATCGGTGCTACCAGCCACTACGTTACGGTTGACCTGGATGAAGGCCCCATCATTGAGCAGGACGTGACCCGCGTCAGCCACCAGGACTCGGTAAAAGACCTCATCCGTAAGGGCAGCGACCTGGAAAAAACGGTGCTGTCACGGGCGGTGTATAAGCATGTGCAGCACCGCATCCTTGTCTTTGAAAACAAAACCGTCGTCTTCCGCGACTGATCCCCTGCGATGCCCAACGGGGCACCGTTGCAGGTGACCCCGTTGGTTGCGACGGGTGCGGCTGTAGGTCGCCGTTACGCTTCAAAGACGCGGGTCAGGCGGTTGATGCGATCAACCGCGGCGTGAACCTGTGTGTGCTGGCGCATTATCGTGTCTTTGATGGGGGTCATCTTTGTGGGGAGCTGAATTTCGTTGATGAACGCTTCGTAGGCTTCGTCAAGCTGGCTTTCACCAAACTGGACGGCCTTCAGAATAGCAACCTCATCGCCACCGGTCACGGTTGACTTTAAGCCTATCCATGTGCGGTGCAGTGCCCCGGCCAGCGTGCCGCCATTATCAATATCGGTGCCGTTGTGCTGCAAAATTTCGGTCAGCTCACGGTAGTGGCGGTCGTGCATGGTGGACATATCGTCAAACAATGATTCCAGGCTGGTGCTTTGCACATTTTCACGGGCGTTGTCAAAGCCCTTGTTTGCGTCCGCAACAAGCGATGTCAACTGGTCAATGCGCTGGAGCGCTAACTGCGGCTCGTGCGGGTCGGTGTTGGGTTGATTATTTTCATAGGGAGCGGTTCCGCGTGGGTCATTTTTCATTTGGGTGTGTTCCTCCGTGTTGTGTGCTTACTTTTCAGCGTAAATCGTGAGTGTAAGAGCGCTATCAGTGAACGTTTAGCACGCATTTAGTTGATTACAAATCATTTCTTAACATGCACAGAGAAAAATCAGGGTGCAACGTCGTATTTACCTTTCCAACCGCAATGGAGAAACTACAATTATGAAACGTTTTGCAATGTTGACCCTGGTAGCTGTTCTGGTGAGCAGCTTTGCCCCGGCTTTTGCTCAGGAAGATGCCCTGACCCTGACGCCGCTGGGCACCTATGAAACGGGCCTGTTTGATGAAGGCGGCGCAGAGATTGTCACTTATGACGCCGAAAACCAGCGTGCTATCGTCGTCAACAGCGGCGCGGGCAGCTCCCTGGATTTCCTGGACATTTCCGACCCGGCCAACCCGACCCTGGTCTTCTCTGTCGATATGACCGCCTACGGTGCTGGTGCCAACAGCGTAGCCTACGCTAACGGTGTCGTCGCTGTGGCTGTTGAGGCTGAAGAAATCGACGCAACCGGCGTGGTTGTTTTCCTGGATGCTGAGGGCGAAGAAATCGGCGTGGCTGATGCTGGCGTGCTGCCGGACATGGTAACGTTCACGCCAGATGGCACAAAGGCTGTTGTCGCTAACGAGGGCGAGCCATCCGACGATTACACCATCGACCCCGAAGGCAGCATCACCATCGTGGACGTTGCAACGCTGGAAGCCACCCAGGTCACGTTTAGTGACATGATGATGGACGACATGGATGAGAGCGTGCGCGTGTTCGGCCCCGACTCCACCCTCGCGCAGGACTTCGAGCCGGAGTACGTTGCTGTTTCTGGCGACGGCACCACCGCCTACGTTTCCCTTCAGGAAAACAACGCCATCGCCGTTGTTGACCTCGAAGCAGGCACGGTCACGGATGTGTTCGGCCTGGGCTTTAAGGATTACAGCCTGGAAGCAAACGCCATCGACCCCAGCAACGAGGACGGCGGCATCAATATCCAGACGGTTCCGGTTTTCGGCATGTACCAGCCGGACGCCATCGCCACCTACGAAGTTGACGGCGAAACCTTCATCGTGACGGCCAACGAGGGCGACGCCCGTGACTACGACGGCTTCAGTGAAGAAGAGCGCATTGCAGACATTGTGCTGGATGAAGAAGCCTTCCCGAACGCGGCTGAACTCCAGGACGAGGCGCTGCTGGGCCGCCTGTTGATTACCACCACCCTGGGTGACACCGACGGCGACGGCGACTTCGATGAACTGTACAACTACGGTGCCCGTTCCTTCTCCATCTTCGACAGCGAAGGCAACCTGGTTTATGACAGCGCCGGTGAGTTTGAAGCTATCACCGCAGAGCAGGCCGAAAGCTACTTTAACTCCAACGGCACCATTGCCGACTTCGACCAGCGCTCCGATGATAAGGGACCGGAGCCGGAGGCCGTTGTGGTCGGCATGGTGGGTGAAACAACCTATGCGTTCATCGGCCTGGAGCGCGTTGGTGGCATCATGGTTTATGACGTGACGGACCCGACGGCGGCTGAGTTTGTGACTTACGTCAACAACAACATCCCCGATGGCAACGCTGAAGAACTGACGGCGGGTGACATCGGCCCTGAGGGCTTCAAGTTCGTCAGTGCAGACGAAAGCCCAACGGGTAACGCCCTGCTGATCGTGAGCAGCGAAGTGAGCGGGACAACCACCATCTGGGAAATCACCGAAGGCATGTAGTTCCCTCTCTCACAGGAATTCTCCGGTTGGGGTGGCGCAACTCATGCTGCCCCAACTTTTCAGCAAACTGCACAACAAACCCCTCCCCAATCTGTCATATCCTGTGCAGTTGACATCCCCGCGCAGTCATGCAAAACTGTCTCTTGTAAAAAAGCGCTAACAAACAGCGACACAATCATGTTTTTCGATACCGACGCAACCACCGATACCACCAACCACCACCGAAGATAGCGGGGTTGCTTTCGTATACATTGTGAACACGCACCCCGCCACGCGGGGTGTTTTTGTTTTTTATATCGACCTATCACTGGAGGATTTCTCGTGGTTGCACAAACCCCCATCAGCCTGGACACACCCGAATTCGCACAGCCGGAAGCGGTACGCATTCCGGTTAACGGCTACCCAGGCAAAATGATGGCGATCCCGCCGTCACGCATGTTTTTAATCAAAGAAGCACTGAAAAAATACAAAGAAAAGGCCGGTGCCGGTGCCGCCACCTATGACGCCAGCCAGGGCGACGGCGGTGCCAGCCTGCCCGGTGTGCCGCGTGACATCTTAGAGCGGGCATTTGAACTGCAAGTGGAACATGGCACCGGCTACGACAAGCCCTGGGGCACGCCGATGTTCCGTGAGGTGGCCAGCGAACAATACTGGAAGCTGGAAGCCGCCTCCGGGTGGACGGGCGACAACATCATCTTCGCGCAGGGGGGCCGTGACGCCTTGATGAAGGCTTACAACGCTGCCATTTCGCTGGGGCATGGCAACGTGGGCGACCTGCTGGTTGTCTCTCGTGTGCCCTGGATTAGCTACAACTGGGGGCCGTATGGCGCGGGCCTGAACGTGCTGCGTGCGCCCGGCCACCCGGAAGACGGCTGGCGCTACACGCCGGAAAGCGTTAAGGCCACCGCAGCGTTTGCCAAACAGCAGGGGCGCAACGTGGCCGCACTGGTCATCACTTCACCAGATAACCCCACAGGCCGCACCCTGCTTGTTGAAGAGCAAATCGAACTGGCGCAGGCAGCCCTGGAAAGCGGTTATCCCTTCGTCATCTTCGACTGGATTTACCACTATCTCACCGAGGGCGTACCGTCTGACGCAAACACAGTGCTGCAAGCCTTCAGTGCAGACGACCGCGAACGCCTCATCATCATGGACGGCATCACCAAAAGCCTCGGCGCGTCCAACATCCGCAGCGCCCACATGCTGGCCGGTAAGAACGTTATTCAGCACATCAGCAGCCAGGCATCGCACGGCGTGATTCCGAGCTTCTACGCGCAGGCTGTGGCCATTGCCGCCTATGAAAAAGGCTACGATGAAGCCGCTAAGCCGATCCTGGAAGCGTGCAGCCAGAGCCGCCAGATTCTCAAGAACAAGCTGCCAGAATATGGCCAGCCGTTCATCATCGGTGACGGCTACTACGCCTTTATTGACGTGGAGAAGTATGTGAAGGCGGGCAACTATACAGACACCGAAGACCTGCTCGCCTACCTGGGCGAAAACTACGGCGTTGTGGTTGTGCCCGGTGTGTACTTCTCTGATGCGGGCAAGTACTGGGTGCGCTTCTCTTATGCGACCCCACCAGAGCGCACCGAAAAGGCCATCGAGCGGCTGTTTGAGGGGCTGAACTCGCTGGTATAGTCCACAAGTACGCAGGGGGGCATCGCCGGTGCCCTTCCTTTTGCATCTCTTTACGCACAATCGCCAACCCTAACCGCTAAGTCTGCTAAAATGGATGTCTAAACGACCACATAGCCAGCGGGAGGGCATATGCCGTTTGAGGCGTTTATCACACGGGCAGCGGATGGGCGTGAGCAGGACTACGAAAAGGACTTCGAGCGTGAACCCGTCATCCAGGTGGCCCGCGCCCTTTATGAGCGGTTCGGCCAGGGGTCCAAGTATTATGCGCTGCTGGCCAACCTGGACCTGCCCACCGGCAAAGCCGCTCACACCCGCCAGATTGACGCGCTCATCCTGAGTGAAGACGGCCTGGGCGTGATTGACTTCAAAAACGCGCTGGCCCCGTTTACCCCCACGCTAGACGAGCAGCCCTGGGTCTACGCCACTGGCAAGCACGTCACGTCTGGCAGCAAGAACAACCCCAACCCCTATCACCAAATTCTCGGCCAGCGCGAAGCCGTCTACCTGAAGCTGGCGCAACTGACCGATTACGTCAACGAGGCCGAACTGCCCAAACCGCTGCGCGAACACTGTGGACGCAAACTCAAAAGCAAGAAGTCCAATAAGCACTTCTACAACTTTGAGGTCTCTGCCCGCTGCGTGCTGACGGGTGCCCGCTTCGAGATCGGCGAGTTTAAGCGGGAAAAGCACCAGCGCTGGTTTGACATCATGTGGCTGGACGAAACCCCGGCTTTCGCCAAGTCGCTGTCGTTTAACAAGAGCCTCACCCTATCCGAAAAGCTGATTCGCACCCTCATCAACGACCTGTTCGCGCTGTCGCCCTGGGTGGAACTGGAAGGGCTGTACCGCAAGCCGTATGCCTACCTCAAGCGCCTGAGCGATAACCGCACCGATCCGCTGCTATCCACCATCGTGACGATTGGCCGCAGCACTGACCTGGACGTGCGCGTACTGCCAGAAATGAAGCACGTCTCACGCCGCCACGCTATCATCCGGCAAACGCCAGATGGCGCGGTCATCCGCGACACGGACAGCACGCACGGTACGTGGATCAACAGCACCCAGCTTGAAACCGGCGGCGAACGTCCGCTCAAGCACAACGACCTGATTACATTCGGCAGGCTACAGGACGGCAAACCCAGCCCGTACTCGGTGCAGTTCCGCTTTGAAGACGCCAACCGCTCCGAACTGCCCGAACTGGAGGAAACCATGGGCATGATGTCCATTTCGGAAGAAGATCGTTTATTCGGCGACGACCCACACATCCCAGGGAGCGGCAGCAGTTATGGCTAACTTACCCATCCGTGAACTCGTGCTGTACAAGAGCGGCATTGGCTACTTTGTGCGGGCAGGTGAGTACAGCGGCGACACACTCACCATGACGTTCGACAAGGGCGAGATCAACGACGTGCTCAAAAGCCTGAATGTGGTCGATCAGAGTGGCGGGCAGGTGGTAGGCATCCACTACGACACGCCCACCACCGCCGCTGGACGGTCACAGTGGAGCCGAACCGCCGCCTGGATTTTGTGGTCACGACGCGCAAAGTTGTTGAATACACGCAGATCATCGCAGGTGGGTGCAATCCGTTGGGGCGGCTCGTCGCCTGGATGATGGGCACCTTCAGGGGGATTCGTATCGTGCGTTAGACTGGCCCAAGACAACGCAAAACGCGGGAGCCGTGCGGCTCCCGCGCTTGTACTGCGGTTCAGCGATGCCTGAAGCGGGTGACTACTCCAGTTCGGCAGTCGCTTCCATCTCGGCTTCTTCGGTGGCTTCCATGTCCTCTTCGGCCATTTCGGCGTCAGCGTCTTCTTCAGCCGCAGCTTCATCTTCCAGCGAAGCCAGGTCGAACTCGATGAACCACGTCTGGAACAGGTCGTCCAGGGTGCCATCTTCTTCCATATCTACGATAACGGCATCAAAAGCCGCCTTCAGTTCACTGCCTTCAGGGAAGATGAACCCAAGCTCTTCGGAGGTCATCGGCTCACCCACGAACATCAGGTCGTCCGGGTTCTGCTCGATGTATGCCTGACCAGCCACACTGTCGATAATAACCGTGTCTACGTCACCCGCCAGCAGCGCCTGTACAGCAACCGGGAACGTCTCGAAGGCACGGACGCGCTCTTCACCGACGATTTCCACAGCAGCATCGTAGTTGGTGGTGGCGGGTTGGCTGCCCACAAGCAAGTCTTCATCGGCGGCAAGTTCATCTGTGGTGATGAAGCGGTCTTCGTCACTGCGGACCAGCATGAACTGGCCATACGTCAGGTAACCGGTGGAAAAGTCCACGATTTCGTCGCGCTCTTCGGTGATGGTGATGCCATCAGCGGCCATGTCGTACTCGCCTTCGCTCACTGCCAGGATCATACCTTCCCAGGCAGCTTCCACGAATTCCGGCTCACAGTTCAGGCGGTCACACATTTCAGTAACGGTGTCGTAGTCCCAGCCTGCGGGTTCGTTGGTGGTGGGGTCAATGAAGTTGAAGGGCGGGTAGGCGTTCTCAACAGCCACCGTGATCGTCTGACCTTCCAGGTCGGGCAGGGCACCTGTTTCTTCGCCTTCTTCGGCCATGTCAGCTTCTTCGGTGGCTTCCATGTCCTCTTCGGCCATCATTTCTTCGGTGGCTTCGGCTTCCATGTCAGCACCGGCTGCTTCTGCATCTTCCGTCATACTCGGCGGCAGCAGCACCCCATCAATGACGTGAATCACACCGTTGGAGGCTTCAACATCGGTTGCAATAACCGTTACCGTGCCGTTGAGCATGACGGCGTCGTCTTCTACCGTGACTGTTAGCAGTTCGCCATTGACGGTTTCAACTTCGAGTTCGCCGTCGGC
>DAOTTY010000069.1:0-42922 GCA_034437575.1 Anaerolineae bacterium
AAGGGGAACACCGCCGAAGGCGGCACAAACCCCTCCCTCCCGCCGCGTAGCGGCGATAGTGGGGGAGGGGTGGCGCTTTAGCGCCGGGGTGGGGGCAAGCTGAGTAGTTACAAAAAACGACGGGTTTGGGCCGCGCCCAATGATTAGCGATGCAACTTTGCAAAAGCCCTGTTGGCAGGGTGCCTGCGAGATGCTGTGAATGTGCTAAAATGAAATCCATCTGTGCTGGGGCATGCCTTAGCGATTGCATCAATAGATAACGCGGAAGAGAGCATTCGCATGTTGAACACCAAGTTGGGGTTGTGGGGATTGTTGTGCGTGACGATGACGGCCTGTACGCTAACCAGCGGGCCAGTAACGCCTACCCCGCTCAGCACCCCTACCCCCATCATTACTGGCACACCGAACGTCACGATTGAGTCACCCCAAAACGGCGCGGAGGTCAATGTTGAAGATAGTGTGCTGGTGAGCGCAACCGCCACCGACCAGGGCGGTGTGACGAGCGTTCAACTGTTTGCCAACGATAGCCTTGTGAAAACGGTGTCGTCAGAATCCGTTGCGGGCGACCAGACGCTGCCAGTGGTGTTAGACTACACGCCGCGCACAACGGGTGAAGTAAACCTGGAAGTGATTGCCTTTCGGGGGACGGTGGCCAGCGACCCGGCAACCGTCACCATTAACGTGCTGGCCGAGGATGACAACGTGCAGGCACCGGTGCAACCCGCCCCCAATGGCCCGGTGATTAACCCATCTGACCCCACCTGCCGTATTTTGACCAATGTAGGGCTGAACTACCGCACCGGGCCGGGAACCAACTACGACCGCATTGGCACCTTCCAGGCAGGGGCGCAGGCCCCTATTATTGGGCGTGTGGGCGATAATTCCTGGTGGCAGGTGCGGGCGAACAACGTGACGGCAGCCTGGGTGAGCGCAGAGTTTACAACAGAGTACGGTGTGTGCTTCAACATCCCTGTGATTACACCGCCGCCCACACCCACCACGACCCCGGCCACGGCCACGCCGACCCATACACCAACGCCCACGCTCACCCCCACGCCCGTACCCGACCCCACAGACACCCCGCAACCGTCTAACACGCCGCGCCCGGCAGACCTGGTGGTGAGTGACATCAGCGGGCCGACGGAACTGACACTCTCTGGTGGGACGGTGACGGCAACATATACAGTTCAGGTTTCTAACGTGGGCGATAGCCCCACCAACCGGCAGTTCGAGAATACCATCGTGATTTTGCCAGGGGATACCGTCGTCGAATTGGGCGTGATTGGCAACCTGAACCCGAACGAAAGCATCATCCTCAACCAGCAAGTGACGTTTGACGCCAGCGGCCAGTTTACACTGCAAGCCACCGCAGACAGCAGCGACGAAGTGGCTGAAATCTCGAACATCAACAACATGACCTCGCTTGTTGTAACTGTATCACCGGCAACATAAGTATGTTTGACGCAAAGCCAGGGCTGAACTGATGAATATCCGACTATTGCTAATCGACACGAGCCTGGGCAAGGGGGTTGCCGTCAAGCAGGCCCTTGAAGAAACGGGGCAGTTCCAGGTGCATCCCTTTGCTGATGCCTTTGCCGCGTTGGAGTTCCAACAGCAAACGCCAGCCGATATTGCGATAGTAAACATGCACATGCCAGAATACCCCGGCCCTGAGCTTGTTGAAGCGGTCATGAGCATGTCGCCAGATACCATCGTTATCGCCTGTTCTGCTGATTCCCAGTCGGCGGCGCGGGCGGTCAACCTGGGCGTTGCGGGCCTGATGACGCCCAGCTACAACGCCCGTGAGGTGCTGCAAGAGGTGCAACTGTTAGCGCCCAATATGTTCAGTACACCACCCTCGAAATCGCAGCTTAGCACCCCCGCCAACCCCGACCCTGACCCGCGCAGCACTGCCGCTTTTGCCAAACTGGCTGCTGAGGAACCGCCCCTGCCCGGTGCGCGTGAGGGCGGCACCATCACGCAGTATATGCGCCGTTTGACGGATGCCGACAAAAACCAGCTTGTGCAGGCCATCAACACCCTGATGGAAGCGGAGGCCCAAGAAGGTGGCACAGATGTGTTAGATTGGGTTGAGTTAGGGGAGAAAGACGAAGAACAGGAAGATACGCCTGCCCAGTTCATCCTGGAAGATGTGGTCGAAGACACTGTGCCGATGGAAGCGGACAAATTTCGGCATTACGTTAAAAAAATTCGAGATGATGCGGACAAAATGCGCTATGTGCGCGAACCGAACTTCCTGGATGATGAGGGGATGTTTGAAAACGACCCATTCGGCCAAACCACCCAACCCTCGCAGTCGCAGCGCGAGCAGATGGCACTCGACCAGAACGACGCCGACACGCTGACATGGCTGCAACCGGATGTGCTGCCAGGGGCAGCGGATGTGCCAACGCCCCCCCATGAACGAAACCTGCCCCCGGAAGATGACCCCCAGCTTGTACAAACGGTGGCGATGGACCCGATTTGGGCCTGGGAGGAAGTCGAGCAGCCAGAGCTGGCCCATCGTGACCCACGCATGGCGCAGATGGCCGTTACCCTCACCCATGCCTCGCTCGATTCTACCGCACAGGCAATTTTGTTGATGGATGATGATGGGGTTGT
The DNA here is from genome assembly GCA_034437575.1 of Anaerolineae bacterium. Classification (GTDB taxonomy): domain Bacteria; phylum Chloroflexota; class Anaerolineae; order Aggregatilineales; family Phototrophicaceae; genus DAOTTY01. The sequence continues at coordinate 2,623 of DAOTTY010000069.1, forward strand.
TGCCAATGAAGGCCAACTAACCGACGAAGCCCTCAACGAGATTGCTGCGTCTATCATAGATAACCCCGACGGTATCCAGGCCAAACGCGCCCGGATTCACTTCTTAACGTTGCAGGCAAACGGCCTGGATTACCTCATCTACTCGCGGCGCACCGCAGACGACTACGTGCTGTCAATGGTGTTTGAGGGGTCTACCTCCATGACAGATGTTCGGCGGCAGGCGCGGTCGCTGCTGAGTGCGCTGGAAGCCGTGCCGCAGGTGCCCCCGGAAGCATACTTTGACCAGCTTGAAGAGACAATTCAGGATACGGGGCCGTCAAAGGGTGGGCTGCGCCTGGAAGCTGCCCCCACAATCAAAGCCGGACCGCTAACGCGCTATACGTTTGTGTGGCTGCCCCGCGACCCCAACTTTGTGATTGAATACGCCAGTGCCGAGGCTATCAACAGCGGGCTGCGTGTGCAGCTTGTAGAACGTGGGTGGCATGTGGAAGTGCTGGAAGTGGAAGAAGACTACGTGTATATCGTGGCGGGCGTCCCCGGTGATGAGCCGCCTAACAGCATCGTCCGCAACTTGCAGCGCCGTGCCGCGCAAATTGCCAAAATCCAATCCCCCCAGGTTGACCCCGACACGCTGTGGGCCGAAAGCTATTTCGTGCTGACGCCAGGGCGCGAACTGAACCTGCAAGAAATTCAGCAGTACGTTAACTTCTACCGAATTTAGCGTTTTGCGCTACAATACATTTTAAACGCACAAACGTTCCACCCCAACAACAGTAAGGAAATACTTCATGCCCCCGAAAGACCTGCCGCTCTTTGTCATTCTGGACGGCTATTCAATGGCGTACCGCCACTATCACGGCACGCTTAAACAGGCCCTCAAAGCGCCCACAGGCGAAACAACGGGCGCTGTATACGGCTTCAGCCGCCAGATGCTGGACATTATGCTCAAAGACAAGCCAGCTTACATCGCCGTCGCCTGGGACGCTGGCCTGAGCGGACGCGAACTGATGTACACAGCGTACAAGGCCAACCGGTCACTGCCGCCCGATGACTTCGAGCCACAGGTTGACCGGGTGCGGGAGGTGCTGACGGCGCTCAATGTGCCTATGCTAGAACTAGAGGGCTTTGAGGCGGACGACGTGATCGGGACGATAGTGCGCCATTCGCAGCGCGAGGACGTGTACACGCGCATCATCACCGGGGATGGCGACCTGCTGCAACTGATTACGCCTAAAGTCGATGTGTTTTTGATGCGCCCGTATGGTGGCCCCAAACTGTACGACCGTGAGGCGTTCAAAGAAAAGTACAAGCTAGAACCGCACCAACTGGTTGACCTGAAGGCATTACAGGGCGATAGCTCCGACAACATCCCTGGGGTGAAGGGCGTGGGCGAAAAGACCGCTGCCCCGCTGATTGCCAAATACGGTTCGCTGCCAGCGTTGTACAAACATCTGGATGAGGTGAAGGGGGCGACTCGTAAAAAGCTGGACGGGGGCCGCAGTCAGGCATTTATGAGCTATGAGTTGGCCCGCATTCGCTGTGATTTGCCGATGCAGCTTGACTTAGCGGCCTGCACAACGGGTGACTTCGACCGCGAGGCTGTGCTAGAAATCTTTGAGGAACTCGGCTTTACCAGCCTGACGCGGCACTTGTTAAGGGCTGAGGAGGACAGCACGCAGTACACCGGCAGCAGCAACGGCACCGCCGCGCAGCAAATAGCCATGTTCGCGGCAGATGAAGTGGATGTGGCTGCGGGTGAGTTTGTGCCGCAAGATGAATTCAAAGCACAGTCGCACGCTTCAGAGGTGGTCAATGCGGTGGCGGTCGTGACTGAAGCGGGGTTGCAGGCGGTGGTCGCGCTGCTGAACAACGCCGAATTCATTGCGTTCGACACAGAAACAACGGGCCTTGACCCGGTACAGGCGGAGCTTGTGGGCATTTCACTGGCGGTGGAGGGCGATACAGGCTACTACATCCCGCTGAATCACGTAGATGCCGACCACGACCAACTGCCGCTTGACACGGTAATTGAGGCATTGCGCGGCCCACTCACCAACCCGAACATCCCGAAAGCAGCCCACAATGCCGCCTATGATCTGGTTGTGCTGCGGCGCTACGGCCTGGATGTGACGCCGATCACGTTTGACACGATGATTGCCGAATGGGTGCGCGACAGCGCCAGCAACGACCTGGGCCTGACCAACCTGGCGCTGCGGCGCGGCCTGCTGGCCGAAGACGGCATCTTGATGCAGGACATTAAAGATTTGATCGGTAAAGGCAAAAAGCAGCGTACTTTTGACACGGTACCGCTCAGGCTGGCCGCGCCCTACGCCGCTGAGGACGCGGCCATCACCTACCGGCTGGTGAAGCCGCTGCGCCGCAACCTGGATAGCTACGACGCGGCAGGGGCATTATTCGCAGACCTGGAAATGCCGCTGGTGCCCGTGTTGGCGTCCATGCAGCAGTGCGGCGTGCTGATTGATGTGGCCTTCCTGGGGGAGATGAGTGCCAACCTGGAACGGCAGCTTGGGGTGATCGAGCGTGAGGCGTATGACCTGAGCGGCGGCTATGGCGAGTTTAACCTGAACAGCCCCAAGCAGCTTAACGATGTGCTTTTCGGCAAGCTGGACCTGCCGCGCAAGGGCATCCGCAAGACGACACATGGCTACTCCACCGCTGCGGACGTGCTGGACCGTCTGTTCGAGGAAACCGGCCATCCTATCCTGGCGAAAATCATCGAACACCGCGAACTCTCCAAGCTGAAGGGCACCTACGTTGACGCGCTGCCCGAACTGGTCAACCCGGAAACAGGGCGCTTGCACACCAGCTTTAATCAGACGGGCACCTCCACCGGACGCCTGAGCAGCAGCAACCCCAACCTGCAAAACATCCCCATTCGCACGGAAGTAGGGCGTGAGGTGCGGCGGGCGTTCATTACGCCACCGGGGACGGTGCTGCTGGCGGTGGACTACAGCCAGGTGGAGCTGCGGATTATGGCACACATGGCCGACGAACCGTTCCTGAAGGCGTCGTTTGAGCGCGGCGACGATATTCACCGGGCAACAGCGGCCATCGTCAACAGCGTGGATATTGACGCGGTCACCATTGAGCAGCGCATTTTTGCCAAGCGCGTGAACTTCGGCATTCTGTACGGCATGGGGGCCTTCCGGCTGGCCCGCGATAGTGACCTCACCCTGGCTGAAGCCGATGACTTCATCAAGACGTACTTTGAGCGGCTGCCCGCCGTCCAGCAGTACATCGAAAACACAAAGGCCAAACTGCGCGAAGAGGGTTTCGTGGAGACAATCATGGGGCGGCGGCGCTACTTCGGGGACGTTGGTAAGATGGGCCACAACGACCGCGCCCGTACCGAGCGCGAAGCAATCAACATGCCCATTCAGGGTAGCGCTGCTGACATTATCAAGAAGGCGATGGTTCAGCTAGACAAACGCCTGCGCGATAGCAACCTTAACGCGCTAATGACGCTGCAAGTGCATGACGAGCTGGTGTTTGAAGTGCCGGAAGACGAACTGGATGAGACGGTCGCGCTGGTCGTTGAGGTGATGGAGGGCGCGTTTGACCTGACGCCACAGCTTAAAGCAAAAGCGGAGGTGGGCAGCAACTGGCGTGAAATGCACACGGTGGGCGGCAATTGAAAATTGAATGCTCCAATTGCCAGATGAGTATCACTGATGCTATGATTAACAATTAACGCATAGCAATGTTTGGGTTTTTTACCGTGATCCTCACCAAAAATTGGCAGGTGGCCCCCCACGCCCCACCCGCTCACCTCAAAAAATACAAGGGTATGAGTCCGTTGTTGGCGCAGGTGCTTTACAATCGCGGCCTAACTGACCCGAACGAAGCCTATGCCTTCATCACCGCAGAGCGCACCACCAGCTTTGACCCGTTCAAAATGACAGGTATGCCCAAAGCCGTTAACCGGGTTAAGCAGGCCATTCGCAAGCAGGAACGCATCGTTGTCTATGGGGATTTCGATGCTGACGGGGCCACGTCAACCGCGCTGCTGATGACCGTCCTCAAGGGGCTGGGCGCACAGGTGGCCCCCTACATCCCTGACCGCGTTGACGAAGGGTACGGGTTAAACGTGGCCGCGCTGAAAAAAATTCGCAGTTGGGATGTAGGACTGGTCATCACAGTGGACTGCGGCATTCGCTCAGTGGCAGAGGTAGAAGCGGGGAAGAAAGCGGGTTTGGACATTATTGTGACCGACCACCATTCGCTCGGCCCGCAACTGCCCCCTGCCTTTGCGGTCATTAACCCCAAGCAGGATGATACCCCCATCGAAACGATGCTGGCAGGCGTCGGTGTAGCCTACAAATTTGCAGAGGCGCTCGTGAAGTCTGCTTGTGGTAACGAAGGCAAGCGGTCCCCGTTGCGGCAGGCCGCAGAGCAAATCGACCTCGAAAGCCTGCTTGACCTGGTGGCGATTGGCACGGTGGCCGACCTGGTGCCGCTGGATCGCATTGAGAACCGGCTGCTGGTGCGGCGCGGCCTGAAGGTGCTGAATCAAGCGAAACGACCGGGCATCCGCGCCCTGTTAGAAGTCGCAGGCATCGCCCCTGGCACGATTGACTCCACGCGCATTGGCTTTGGGATTGGGCCGCGCATCAATGCCGCCGGACGCCTGGAAAGCGCGATGCTGTCCTATGAACTGCTGTTTACCCAGGACGAAGCCAGGGCCAAGCAGTTGGCCGTCAAGCTGCAAGAACTCAACGAAAAGCGCCAGGAACTCACCCGCGAAGCCCAGGAAACCGTGCGCGAACAACTGGAGGCGCAAGCCACGACGGACATGCCCCTGATCTTCGCGCAACACCGAGACTTTCCGCATGGGATTGTAGGGCTGGTAGCGGGACGGCTGACCGAAGAATACTTCCGTCCCGCAATTGTGATGCGTGAAGGCGACGACGAAAGCAACGCCTCTTGCCGCAGCATCCCGCAGTTTGACATCACCCAGGCACTCGATACCTGCGCGGATTTGCTGGTGCGGCACGGGGGGCACGCCCAGGCCGCCGGGTTCACGGTCCTGAATGAGAACATCCATGTGCTGCGTGAGCGGCTCACTGAAATTGCCGCCGAGTCCCTTCACGGGCAAGACCTACGCCCCACCCTTGAAATCGATCTAGAAGCGGACATCCACCAGCTAAGTGAACCGCTGTTAGAGGAATTGGCGCTGCTGCAACCCACTGGCAACGACAACCCGCCGCCGCTGTTCATGACCAGCAGTGCCCATGTGGCCGACTGGCGGCTCATCGGGCGAGATGAAAAGCATATCAAGCTCAAGCTAACCCGTGCTGGCCAGCCGCCGATTGACGCGATTGGCTTTAACCTGGGGCAATGGGCTGGTAAACTGCCAGAGCATGTCGATGTTGCCTACGAACTGGAGATTAACGAGTGGAACGGACGGCGCACGTTACAACTCAACCTCAAGGACATTCGCCCGGCGGGGGCAAATGGCAAGTAGTGCGGTGGGCGCTGTTGGCGTGCCTGCTGCTGCCCCTCACTATCGCCAGCGCCCAAGGCGACCCCCAACCCACACAAACCGCCAGCCCATTTGGGGTGGTGGAAGGCTTCTGGTTCCCGGAGCTGACGTGTGACCTGGGTGTGGGCTGGGAGCGCATCATCTTTGACTGGTCGCAGCATCAACCTGAAGGCCCTACAGACTGGTACACACTCAACGTGGATGACCGCTGGCTGAAAGCGGCCAACCAGTGTAACCGGGAAGTGGTCGCGCTGCTGAAAAACACACCGGCCTGGGCCACCAGCGGCATTCCGGGGGCGGGTGTGCCCAGCGGCCTGTATTTGCCTGTAGATGACCCGAACAACCACTGGGCGAACTTTGTGCGCCAGTCCGCACGCTATTATGCGCCGCGTGGGGTGCATCGCTTTATCATCTGGAATGAGCCGGACATTAGTCCAGAAACCTATGGCTTTGAGTTTGAGGGCAGCTTAGATGACTATTTTCAGATGCTCAAAGTCGCCTATCTGGCAGCGAAGCAGGGCAACCCCACTGCCGAGGTTCACATCGCCGGGACGACCTACTGGCATGATGTGAACGCGGGCCGTCGCCTGTACCTGGATCGGCTGCTAGAGCGCATCACACAGGACGAAGACGCCGCCGCCAACGGTTACTACTTCGACGCAGTGAGCCTGCACATCTACTTCCGCACAGATTCGCTCTATGACATCGTAGCGGAGACGCAAACACTGCTCGAAAGCTATGGTATGGGCAACAAAGCCGTGTGGGTTAACGAAACAAACGCGCCCCCCACGCAAGACCCGGAGTGGAACGTAGACCGTCCGGTTTATCAGTACACGCTGGAGCAGCAGGCCGCATATCTGGTGCAGGTGGCGGCCCTCGCGCACGCTGCGGGTGTTGAGCGGATGGCCGTGTACAAGCTGTATGACCAGGAGCTACCCCCCGGCGGTGAGACATTCGGTATCCTGCGCCCAGCGGATGCGTCACGGCGGCCCGCCTTCGCGGCCTGGCAAACGGTAAACACGCTGCTGGCCGATGTGGACGCGGCAGCCTTGTTGCAAAGTGAAACCGTTGACGCAGTCGTCATGCGCCGTGCCGATGACACACAGATCATTACGATGTGGGCACGCACCGCCGCCGCCGTGACGCTGCAACTTAGCGGTGGTGACGGCGCAATCTACGATATATCCGGCGGGCAGGAACCCTTTGGGACATTTGTGGGCACAGCAGAGGTCAATTTGCCAGGTGCCTTGTGCAACGGCGACGACCCACTCATTCCGTGCCCGGTGGGTGGGCCGGTGGCGCTGGTTGAGGTCACTCGCGGCGAATTGACAATCCAGGAAACGGGGCCAGATGGTACAATGACCACTTTAGTTGCAGATACAGAAAGCCAAACTGACAATGAGTGATGAACTAACGGCCCAGGGGAAAACCTTTTCTTATGGTGGGCAGGCTGTAATCGAAGGGGTGTTGATGCGTGGGGCCAACACCGCCGCTGTGGCATGTCGTGATGCCAACGGCCAGATTGTCGTCCACGAGACGGAACTGAATAAGCGCATTTACCAGGGCAAAATGGCAAAGACCCCGTTTATTCGGGGGCTGGTACTGCTGTGGGACGCGCTGGGGCTGGGCACGCGGGCGCTGATGTGGTCGGCAGATGTGGCCGTCGCATCAGAAGACCCCGAAGGCGAAGCGCCCAGCTTTGACGGGCCGCTGGGGTGGGGCACCCTTGCCGTCTCGTTCACGCTGGCCATTGGCCTGTTCTTCCTGCTGCCGCTGTTTGTGTCGCGTGGCCTCAACGCTGGCGTGGGGGCGCTGTTTGGCATCACTGAGGGCATAGAGGTGGGGTTCCTGGCGGCGTGGGGCCAGTCGTTCATTGTCAACCTGCTGGAAGGCGTGTTCCGGCTGGTGCTGGTGATTGGCTACATCTGGGCAATCGGCCATGTGCCAGACATTCGGCGCTTGTTTGGCTATCACGGTGCAGAACACAAAACGATCAACGCCTATGAAGCCGGGGCCGACCTACTGCCGGAAACCGTCCAGACGTACCCGATTGAACACCCGCGCTGTGGCACAGCTTTCCTGTTGAACGTGGTGCTGGTCAGTGTGATTGTGTTTGCGCTGATTGGCAATCCGGGGGGCACGCTGGGCTGGGTGATTTTGATCGGCTCACGGATTGTGTTTATCCCGGTGGTTGCGGGCATCGCCTATGAGTGGCTGCGCTGGACGGCCAAAAACATCGAAAAGCCCTGGGTCGCGGTGCTGGTTAAGCCCAACCTGGCCCTGCAAAAGCTGACGACCAACGAACCCGACCTGGGTATGATTGAAACGGCCATCGTCGCGTTTAAGCACGTCCTCGCATCAGAGAAGATCATCCCGCAAGAAGAAGCCCGCATCCCCGAAGCCCGCCCGGAATTGGGCCACATGCCCGGCGCTGCGGACTAAACCCACTCGCGGTGGGGCATGACAGCCATGCCCCACACGCAGCCGGTCTAACCGAGTGCGGCCAGTTCTTCGTCAATAATCTGCTGGAAGGTTGCGAACGGCACGGCACCGTTCACAAAGCGCCCGTTGATGAAAAAGCCAGGGGTACCGCGCAGGCCAAGCTCGCGGGCGTAGGCTTCATCCGCCTGGATTTCGTCAAGGTGAGTACCGTTTTCAAAGCACGCCCCAAACTGTTCCTCGTCTAGTTCCAGTTGGGCAGCAAACCCGTACAGCGTTTCCGTCCCGGCGATGCTGCTGGTGTTGGCAAACAGCAAATCGTGGTATTCCCAAAACTTGCCCTGGTCGTCGGCGCACTCAGCGGCCAGCGCAACAAGGGGGGACGCCTGCGGCTGGATCACCGGGAAGTCACGATAGACGAAGCGCACGTCGTCGCCGTACTCGTCCATAATAAGCGGCAGCGTTTCTTCGGCAAAGCGCCCGCAAAAGCCACACAGGAAGTCACTGAACTCAACAATCACAATCGACCCATCCGGGTTGCCCATGTAGGGGTCGTCTGCGTCGTAGGCAATCTCGAAGCGGTCCCCCGTTTGCGGGCCTGGGTCTTCCGCCTGAATCCCGGCATCGGCCAGCACATCGGCCACAGCCCCGCGCACCACCGCCTCGAAGTCGTCTGGCAGGTTGGACTGCGGCACGCTGGGAAAGGCAAACGAGCCGGTCACAATGCCAATGGCGAAGAACACAATGGCAATCATCAGGTAGTTAAAAACGATGCGCGGCACTTGGATGCTGTCATCGTCGCTTTTTTCCGCGTCCTTCGTCCTGGCACGTTCCTGAATGAGGCTTTCAATCTTGTCGTCGTCTGCGTTGGCTGGGCCGCTTGATTCGGCTGTGCTGTACATCGGGTTAGTGATTGTCGATTCGATGTCCGGTGAGGTCTGGTCGGCTTCATTAGCCGAATTGTTGTAGGTGTCTTCAGTCGTCACAGGGGGTCCTTTAAATGAACTGAGTGTAGGGGCAATATAATCAATGGTGCCGCCGATGGCAATGTAAGCTGCCCAGATATAGACAATCCATTACGAATTTTGCTTACTTTGCACGCCGTTTTTCAAAAAATTGCATATAATGTAGGAGGCACTGCCGCATAAAAATCGTAAAAGGAGCAACACTATTTGACATCTTTACGCAAGGGCATGATTATCCGTGAGCAGAGCGGGTTTTATTGGGTAGAAGTGCCCGAAGAAAACCACAAGGTCTATCAAACTCGCCTGCGCGGCAAACTCATGGAGGAGGCCCAATCATCTGACATTGCAGCGATTGGCGATTGCGTAACCATCGCCGTCTCTGAAAACGAAGACCTGGACAACATCGGTACCATCACCCACGTTGAGCCGCGCAAGAACGTGCTGTCGCGGGCGGTTCGCACGGTGGGCAACCGGGGCGCAGGTGCCCGCGAACGCCAACAGGTTATCATCGCCAATGCAGACCAGGCGCTGTTCGTTTTCGCCGCGACCCACCCCAACCCCAACCTGCAAATGCTTGACCTGTTCCTCATTACCGGGGAGGCTTCTGGCATTGACGACCTCATCATTGTCATCAACAAAACCGACCTCGTCCCGCAGGAAATCACCGAACACCGGTTTGCGGACTACATCCAGATGGACTATTCCATCATATTCACCAGCGCCAAAAAAGGCATTGGCATCGACACGCTGCGCGATACGCTGACGGATCGTGTTTCGGTGTTTACCGGGCCGTCGGGCGTGGGCAAAAGCAGCCTGCTCAATGCGATCCAGCCAGACCTGGGCCGCACGGTCAAGGCAGTCAGCCAGGCACGCAAGGAAGGCGTCCACACGACCCGCGACAGTGCCATGGTCAAGCTGGCATTTGGCGGCTACGTGGCCGATACCCCCGGTATCCGCAATCTATCTGTGTGGGACATCCAACCGGAAGAGCTGGACAATTACTTCCGCGAGATGAAATCCTTTGTGCCCGACTGCAAGTTCAGCAATTGCAGCCACCACACCGAGCCGGGCTGTGCTGTGCGCCGCGCCGTGAAGCACGGGCTTATCAGCAAGCGCCGTTACAAACACTACCTTGTACTGCGCGAAGAACTTGCCGAAGCCCTGACGGTTTACTAGCATGTGCTGTTTAGCCCACAATCGAGCGAATCACATGACGGCACAGCTTACCCGAATCAGCATTTTGGCCGTATGCCTCGTGGCCGCGGCCTGCTCCACCCAGCCAGAGGCCCCCACGCCGCGGCCTGGGCGTGTGGGGCCGCAACAGGCCGCCGCTACCGCAGAAGCCATCCCCTGGCGCGAGCCGGTGACGCCTATCACGCTGGAAAATGCAACCAACGTTCAGCTTGTGGGGCGTCTGGATATGCCTGGGACGGGCACGGTGTTTGCCCATGACTTTGCGATAGACGGCACACGCCTGGCCGGGATTAACAACGATCAGCTTGCCGTGTGGGATGTCATCACAAGCGAGATTGTGTTCACGGCCAGCCGCCGCGACGCTATTGATGTGTTTTTCTCCCCGGATAAAACTGAACTGTACACGATTGACCTGGAGGGCGTAGTAAGTGCGCTGGAGGGGGATTCTGGCTTTACGGCGGCTACATTCACCGCCCACCCGAATTTCCAGAGTGGACCCTACGCTTACTTCCCGGACGAAGGCTGGTTTGTCATAGTCAGTGTGCAAGGGGATGTGCGTGTATGGGACGCGGTGCAGCGGCAGGCGATTGTCAATATCGAAACCCTGCGCCCTGAGCCGTCCGCAGTGGCCTTTTCAGCCGATGGGGCGCGGGTAGGTTTTGGTACCCGTGAGGGCATTACCGAGGTGTGGGATTGGGAAAGTGAAACGCAAATTGGCACGCTCAGGGTTGAAGACGAACTGCCTATTGAGCGGGTGGCTTTCTCTCCAGATGGGCAGCAGCTAGCAGTTGCCACAGACGAAGACATCCATGTGTGGGATTTAACAGCAAACGCGGTCACCAATGTGCTGGTTACCGGGCGCGGCGGCTCTACAGACATCCTGACGTACACCCCGGATGGTGCTTACATCATCAACAACGGTCAGGCGGAGGCGATGAACATCTGGGGTGCCCAATCTGGCGAGTTGGTGTCTGCCTTGACGCAAATCGGCAGCGAACCCGCCGCGCTGGCCTTCCCCCCAGGGGGGGACTTGATGCTGACGAGTGTCTTTCAGGGGGAGGTGGGCCTGTGGGACGTGACCAGCATCGGGACGGAGGGGGTACGGTTTGCCCCCTTCGATACAGACCTGACCGTTGTTGACGTGGCATGGTCGCCAGATGGGCGCACGATTGCCTTATTCGATACACTCGGCTCGGTGTATGTGTGGGGAATCCCGGAGCGGACGATGCCCACCACAACCGACGAGCCTTAACGCAGCGGGCGCGTCAGGGGGTTACGCTTCCCCATCGCCAGCCGGTTCAGCACCGGCACCCGCTGACGCCTCTTCGGCCTCGTCTTCCGGCTTGGCCTTCCACACTTCGTTGGCAATGTCGATGAAAAGCTGGCCGTTCAGGTGGTCAATTTCGTGCTGGAAGACCCGCGCCAGCCAGCCCTTCGCCTTAATGCGGATGGCCTTGCCGTGCCGGTCTTGGCCTTTAATCGTGAGGCTTTCGTAGCGGTCTACCTCGCCGAAATAACCGGGGATGGACAGGCACGCCTCTACGCCGTCAACCGTGCTGCGACTGGGCTTAACAATTTCCGGGTTAGCAACCACATACAACACGCCTGCATCATCGCCATACTGTTCCTGGCTTTCTTCGTCGTCGGGCAGGCGCACAATAATCAACCGCTGGCTAACCCCGATTTGTGGCGCAGCAAGGCCGACCCCGTGCGCGTCTAGCAGGGTTTCCAGCATGTCATCCACTAGCTGCTGGAACTTGGGGCCAAAGTCCGTTACTTTTATGGCTCGTTTTCGCAGCACTGCGCTGCGGGCCGGGTCATTAAGGAATACAATGTCACGCATAGCCATCGGCTTGTTTCTCCGCACAGGTCAACTTTGATGCGGTCTATTCTATAAGACAGCGAGGGGGCTTCCAACGCTGTATACCGCCCTTACACCCACATCGAAATTTTGCTTGAAGGGTAACGACTTAGCGTGCCCCTCACCCCCTGCGACATTTGCCGCTACCCTCCCTGGCCCACACACGGCCTACGGCAAGGGGTTTAGCAAGTCCGGCTGGACGGGGTTGGACGCTGCTCCTCTCCCTTCGCCTGGCCGCGAAGCGGCGGTCGGGAAAGGGGGATTGAGGGGGTGAGGGCTTCATCGCCAACAATCTGAAATGCACCCCGATAAAGTCGCGTACTAGGGACTGCCCAAAGGGTGATGTACAATCTCCCCCAGCAGAGAAAAGCAGCGGAGGACATCCCCCAATGACCGAACAACCCGAACGCATGACCCGTGACGACATCAAGGCGTTTATCTTTGATGACTTGCTGGAATTCCTCGAAGAAACAGGCGAGGTCAACGCAATCACACCTGATGAAATTGCTTCGCTCATCACAGAGACACCGGGACGTGTGAAGGGCTGTATGCAGGAGATGGTTCAGGAAGGCGTGCTGGAAAGCGCCAACGACGGCGACACGCTCTATTTTCACTTTACAGACGAAATGGCCGAGCAGCTCATCGAAGAGATGAAAGAAGCGGGTTGGACGCCTCCAGACGAGGACGACGACATCCTGTAATCATGCCTGAATGCGGTACTGTGCCATCTGCTTGTAAAGCGGTTCGGCTTCGTCTAGCAGGTGGCCCAGGTTTGCCGGAACCTCGCGCCCTGCCGGTTTGTAGGGCATAAACCCGGTCGATTGTTCTACGCTGGCGTACCAGTAGGGTGCCCAAACCCCATCTGTGGGGCGGCTGCCCGCAGGCCAACTGAGCATCGCCTCGGTAAAGGGCACATCTATGCGCTCACACAGCGCGGCCAGCATTCCATGCGGGTTGGTCAGCACATCGCGGGCATCCAGCACCGGCGGAGTTTCGCCTGTGTGTTGGCGCACATAATCGAACAAAGCCGCCTGTTTCGAGAAGCCAACCTGCTCCAGCGTGATGTCCCCCATCACCTTGCTAAACGACGCAATCACCCGCGCTGGCTCCCGGATGAGAAAGCAGTTGGTCATCTCCAGCATCCATGACCAGTCTATATCGCCAACCATGTGCTGCGTCATGTGCTTTTGATAGTAGACCTGTTTTCCGTCTGGCACTGGCCCGGTAAGCTGCGTCACGACTTTGCGCCAATCGCCCTCACATGCGGCAATGACCTCATCTCTGCCAGGGTGATCTATGCCCGTGTGAAGCAGATAATATGCATAAAATGGCTCATCATGAACAGCGGTATCGGGCCGATTTTCCCAGGCTCGCATCATCGCCGTTGAGATATTGCGCGGGCCAGACCACATGGCAATCCGGCGGGGTTTAGCTACCATTGGGTTACTCTTCGGCTTGCGCGGCTTCTTCACGCTTCTTGGCGGCCCGTTCTGCCTTACGCCGGATGCGGTTCCACACGCCGGTCAGCCCCATCGCCTTTTTCATCTCGAACAGTGTTTCGCGGGTCATCGCCCGAACGCGCTCGGTGCCGTCCACGATGATTTCTTCAATCAGGCCCGCATCATCGTATTGGGCGCGGCGCTCACGCATGGGATCAAGAAAATTGTTGATGGCAGCAGATAGCTTCTGCTTGACCTCAACATCACCGACTTTACCGGCCCGGTAGCGCTCTTTGAGGTCGTCAACCTCAGCTTTGTTCGGGTTAAACGTGTCGTGATAGATGAATACAGGGTTGCCCTCAACCGTACCGGGCACATCGGCACTAACGCGGTTGGGGTCGGTGTACATACTGTTGACCTTCTTCTCGACGGTTTTGGCGTCGTCGCCCAGGAAGATAGCATTGCCCAGGCTTTTGCTCATCTTGGCGCTGCCGTCCGTCCCCACGAGCGTTGGCACCTCGCCCACCAGCACATCTGGCACAGGGAACACTTCACCATACAGGTGATTAAAGCGGCGAGCAATTTCGCGGGTGATTTCCACATGGGCTACGTTGTCTTTGCCAACAGGCACAAGGTTCGCTTTCACATGCAGGATGTCTGCCGCTTGCAGCACCGGGTAACCCAGCAGGCCATAGGGCATTTCGATGTTGGCGTCGCGGGCCATATCCTTCAAACTGGGTAGCCGTTCCAGGCGTGGCACGGTGACAAGGTTTTGGAACAGCGTGTTGATCTCGGTAATCTCTGGGATGGCTGATTGCAGGTAGAACGTTACGTTACCCGGCTCAATTCCGGCGGAAACCGCATCCAACACCAGGCTGCGGGCGTTTTTGTCGATTTGTTCGATGTCTTCTGGCTTGTTCTTTGTCGTGAGCATGTGCAGGTCTGCAATGATGAACACGCTCTCATATTCGTGCTGCAACCGGACGCGGTTAGACAGCGTGCCTACATAGTGCCCCAGGTGCAGCTTACCGGTGGGGCGGTCGCCGGTCAGGATGCGTTTTTTCTGTGCCATAGGTGATTTTGTCCTCAGTTCGCAATGTCATTAGGGCGGGGTAGCCCGTTAAAATCAAGTTCACAGTAATATCGCCTGTCGTTCGCCAGCTAAGGTAACAGCAAGCCTCACAAATGTCTATCGCTTCGCACCTTGTTAAAGAAAAAGCCTCTGACCTGGGCTTCAACCTTGTTGGCATCACGCCTGCCACGCCCTCCCCACACCTGAACGCCTACCTGCGCTGGATTGCAGCCGGGATGCACGGGGCAATGGGGTACATGGCCCGCCCTGACCGTGAGGCCCGTCGCCGTAACCTTGATGTGATCTTGCCAGGGGTGCGGTCTATGGTACTGGTGGGCATGGATTACCGCACACACGTCCCGGAAGATGTGCTGGCCGACCCGACACGCGGGCGGATTGCGTCTTATGCCTGGAACCTGGACTATCACGATGTGGTAACGCCGCGCCTGGAACAGTTCGCCGCGTGGATGCAGGCCGAGTTCAGTGTTGAAATGCAGCACAAGGTTTACGTGGACACCGGGGCGATTCTTGAGCGCAGCCACGCGCAGCAAGCCGGGATGGGCTTCACGGGCAAAAACACGATGCTGATCCATCCCCGGCGCGGCAGCTACTTTTTCCTCGGAGAGATACTGACCACACTGGAATTTGACCCTTACGACACCCCCCACCGTGAAACCCTGTGCGGTTCGTGTACGCGCTGCCTGACTGCCTGCCCCACAGACGCTTTTCCGCAGCCGTATGTGCTGGATGCGCGGCGCTGTATCAGCTATCACACGATTGAGAACAAAGGCTACATCGACCACGACCTGCGGGCGCAGTTTGGCAATTGGGTATACGGCTGCGATGTGTGCCAGGATGTGTGCCCCTGGCAGCGCTTCACTCAAACGACCGACGCCCCCGCCTACACCCCACCCGGCAAGGATGCCGCCGCACCACCTGTGCTAAATTTACTCGCCCTGACGGATGAAGCGTTTCAGGCACAGTATCGTCACTCCCCGATTTACCGTATCAAGCGGGAGCGGTTCGTTCGCAATGCGTGCGTCGCGGCAGGCAATTGGGGCAGTCCACAGGCTGCTAAAGCGCTCACAGCCCTACTTACCGATGGCAGTCCGCTGATACGCGCTCATGCGGTTTGGGGGCTGGCGCAAATCGGTGGGCATATGCAGGTTATAGAGCAAACGACCCGACGCGAGCCGGATAACGCCGCCCATCAAGACATGCAGCGCACCCTAAACACAATTGTATGACGGGTCAAACCAAACCTAAACCATGCCTTTACACGATTTAACGCGCAAAATGTTACAGCGCCGTTATACTAAAACATACTATACAACTGAGTGTGTGAGCGATTGCCATGTCTTTTCCACCTTTGCAACAACCCCAGGTCGAAGCTCGATATGAACCCGAAAACCAAATTGTGTATGTGCGCTACACCGGGGTTCTCGGCTCGGATGCCAGCGATAGGGCATATACCTGGCTGGCTGAGCTTATCAACAAGATCGGTATCGAAAACATCTATGGCGAAATCTTTGACTTCACACAGGTAACGCAGTTCCAGCCGGATAACATTATCAACGCCCGCAAAAACAGTCGTAAACTCAACCTGCGCGTCAACATTCATGAAACGCCCGTTGCGATGATCGTGCGTGACGCTGTTCAGGAAGAGATTTTGCGCGGCCCTATGCGAAACGTCCCGGAGAATAAGCGTAAGCGCATTGTGCATTCCGATGAGGAAGCCCTGGCATTCTTTGAAGAGTGGCACAAGCAAATTGCGGAGTAGACGCGCATAGAACCCGATTGCCAAACGGGGGAACATCACATCTGAGGGGGTATTCGCTGGCGGTTGTTGCAGGGTGTGTACATCAATCAGTTGCGGAGAGAGAGGGATTCGAACCCTCGGTGAGACTCACGCCCCACACTCGTTTTCGAGACGAGCCCGTTCGACCGCTCCGGCATCTCTCCAATATGACGATGAATTATACAGGTGGCGCTGAACGGGTTAAAGGTCTACTTCTGACCCTCTGACCGCAAGCGCCGGAAAAACCCTCTGATTTGCTCAGCCGCTTCGTCAGCCATTACCCCCGCAGATACTTCAACGCGGTGGTTTAGCTGCGGGTGCCGTACCACATCCATAATGCTGCCCGCGCACCCGGCTTTGGGGTCGGTGGTGGCATAAACAAGCCGGGGCAGTCGCGCCAGCACCATCGCGCCCGCACACATGGCGCATGGTTCCAGTGTGCAGTACAGCGTGACGTTTTCCAGTCGCCAGTGACCGATGTGTGCTGCCGCCTGCCGGATGGCCAGCATCTCGGCATGGGCGGTGGGGTCGCCATTGCCCTCGCGGCGGTTGTGGCCTCGTCCGATGATCTGCCCGTCAAGCACGGCCAACGCGCCGATGGGTACATCATCGTGTTCCAGGGCACGGTCGGCCTCAGCCAAGGTGAGCCGCATCCAGTCGTAGTCGTCCATGAGGCTGTGTTTTACGTTTGCGATCTGGCCAGAGTGTAGCCCAGGGCGGGGGCGCATTTCCAGCAAAAATACGTCGTCCGGGCGTGGTCTACAGCGAACGCCCGTGCTAGACTATGGGTACCCCACTGTGAGCGAACTGAGGAAGGCGAATTTTGACGAAGCAGGCGCTCTATCTCAAATGGCGACCGCACACCTTTGACGATGTGATCGGCCAGGAACACGTTACCCGCACCCTCCGCAACTCCATAGACATCGGGCGGATTCGTCATGCCTACCTGTTCAGCGGCCCGCGTGGTACGGGCAAAACCACGACTGCCCGCCTGCTGGCCGATGCGCTGGGCTGCCGCAACATGGACCTCATCGAAATCGACGCGGCCAGCCACACCGGCGTTGATGACGTGCGCGACCTGCGCGACAAGATCGCGTTTATGCCAACAGAAGGCCGTTACAAGGTCTACATTATTGACGAGGTGCATCGCTTTTCTGGCAGTGCATTTGATGCTTTGCTCAAGACGCTGGAAGAACCGCCGGAACACGCTATTTTTGTGCTGGCTACAACCGAAATTGACAAAGTGCCGGAGACAATCAAGAGCCGCTGCCTGCAATTTGAGTTCCGGCGCGTGCCGATGACCGTCGTGGCTGACCGGTTGCAACTCATTGCACAAGCCGAGGACCTTAACATCGAACGCAGTGCCCTGGAGTTAATCGCACGGCAGGGCACGGGCAGCGTGCGCGATAGCATTAGCCTGCTTGATCAGATTGTCGCTGACCCCGAAGAACACATCACCCTGGCGATCACCCAGCGTATTTTGGGCACAGCTAACAGCAGCACTGTGTTCGAGTTGGCAGCGGCAATTTTCGACGGTGACATCGTGCAGGGGATGCAAATTATCAACGAGGCAGTGGATTCCGGCAGTGACCCACGTCAGTTTGGGCAGCAGCTTGTGGAACACCTGCGGTATGTGCTGTTGGCACACACCTCAACGGCGAATCTCATCGAAGCCTCGGACGAGGCGCGGGCCGTGTACACACAGCAAGCCAGCATTATCGACAAGCACAGCTTGCTCAAGATCATTCGGGCCTTCAATGATGCTGTGAACGACCAGCGCGGCGGCTGGCACCCTCAGCTTGCGCTGGAGCTTGCGCTGGTTGATAGTGTTCAAAGTGTTCAACTGACGGGTGCGGCAGTCCCCGCAGTGGCTGGCGGGGCAACAGTAGATATGGCCGTGATCGAGATGCACCTGGAGCAGATGCTCGAAGCGCGACTGGCAGATGCCGCGATGATCCCCATGCCTGATGCCGCTGAGGTGAACGACGCTGCGACGCCCGTTGCAAGTGTGACTGGGCAGCGTGCCGACGACGGCACAGTGCCCCTGTCGCAAATCCAGGCCAAGTGGGACGAAGCCAAGCGTGCAGTGAAATCCAAGAGTTCGATTTTGGGGGCGCTGCTGGAACACGCTGAGGTGTGGGACGTATCCGGTGAGATCGTCAGCTTATCCGTCAAGAATGACGTTTTCCTGGAACGGTTGAATACGGCAGAACACCGCAACCTGCTCAACTACGTGATGCGGCGTTTGCACGACGTGCCCCTGCAAGTGCAGGTGATTCTCGCGTCTGAGGGAACAGACGCTTCGCAGGGGGGCCGCCAGGACGACCCGTTGGTGGCTGCGGGGCGTAAATTAGGCGCAGATGTGCGCCCTTACACTGACAAACGCGACAATTGATGGCAGCATAGTAGACTGTCTATCAATAGTTATGGAGGAACAAACAATGGCAAAGCGCAGTGGACGTGGCAATCCCGGTGGGGGTATGCCCGGTGGTTTGGGCGGCATGATGGGCCGCATCCAGAAGATGCAGGAAGACATGGATAAAGCACGCGAAGAACTCGAAACCGAAACGGTTGAAGTTTCTGTCGGGGGTGGGGCCGTCACCATCGTGATTACGGGCCATCAGCGTGTGCAATCAGTGACCATTAACCCCAAAATGATCGACACCAGCGATGAAGACTGGCTGCAAGACCTGCAAGATGTCATTCTGCTTGGGATGAACCAGGCGATTGAGGAAAGCCAGACGATGGCTGCTGAGCGTATGCAAGAAATTACAGGTGACATTGGCGACATCCCCGGTTTGGGCGGGCTGCTTGGCGGCTAACCCATGAGCAAAGCGATTCCAGAGCCAGTCACTAATCTCATCCAGGCATTTTCCCGGCTGCCGGGCATCGGGCCGAAGTCCGCGTCACGGTTGGCGTACTTTTTGCTGCGTGCCCCAGAAGACCTGTCTTTGAATTTGGCTGACGCCCTGCGTGACCTCAAAGAGAAGACGATTTTTTGCAGCGTGTGTGGCAATATCACGGTAGAGGACCCTTGCGGTATTTGCAGCGACACTGACCGTGATGACACGCTCGTGGCTGTGGTTGAAGACCCGCTTGATGTGCTGGCTTTGGAGCGCACAGGCATCTACATAGGTGTGTACCACGTTTTGCACGGGGCCATTAACCCCGTGCAGGGCATCATGGAAGACGACATCCGCATCAAGGAACTGATCGAACGGGTGGAAAGCGGAAAAATCGTTGAAGTCATTGTTGCCACCAACCCCGGCATGGAAGGTGATAACACCGCTCGCATTATTCAAATGCGCCTGACGCCCAAAGGCGTCAAAATGACGCGCCTCGCACGCGGCCTCCCCACAGGTGGCGACATCGAATATGTTGACTCTGTGACGCTTATGCGTGCGCTGGAAGGGCGCAGCGAAATATGATCCATAACACCAATTGTTTAAGCTATCGCTATTAAAACAGCAACTACAAAAACGCTTACTTTCCTCTAACTTCACCTTTACCACGCCTTTAGTGAAAAAAAGTACGATCATGGCAGTTCACAAAGTTCAGTAGTTACTGAAAGTTGCGAATTGCCGTTGCAACGACCTGAGGAGTGGCGGCGCACATCAAAATCCTAAATCACCTTACCAATTCAGGGAGTTACAGAAGTGTTCGAATTACCCGTACTTTCACCATTCCAGTATAACCTGGTGTACAACGCTTTCTCGTTTACCTTTGCTGCAATGTTTGCCTCGTTCATCTTTTTCGTGCTGGGTCGTGGCGGCATTTCACCGAAGTATCGCGGTGCGCTAACGATGTCTGCGTTGGTTGTGGCGGTCGCTGGCTACCACTACTTCCGCATTTTTGAAAGCTGGAGTGCTGCTTTCGCACCAATCCTGACGGACGGCCTCATCACTGGTTATGAGCCATCTGGCGTAGCATTCAACGACACCTATCGCTACATCGACTGGTTGCTAACTGTGCCGCTGCTAACCGCTGAGCTGGTTGCAGTATTGGCCCTGCCACGTCGCCAGAGCAACGGCCTGACGGCTCGCCTTGCAATTGCTGCCGCCCTGATGATTGTCCTGGGCTACCCAGGTGAGATCGCATCCGGTGGTACACGCTTCTTCTGGGGCTTTGCCAGTTCGGTACCGTTTGCCTACATCATCTACGTGCTGTTCACGGAGATGCGCGGTGCGATGGATCGTCAGTCCGATGATGTGCGCGTCCTACTCCGCAACGCTCGCCTGCTGCTGCTGGCAACCTGGGGCTTCTACCCGATTGTGTACATGTTCCCATTCTTCGTTGAGGGTACTGCACTGTCGGCAGGCGTCATGACATCCGTGCAGGTTGGTTATGCTGTGGCCGATGTCGCAGCCAAGTGTGGTTATGGCGTTCTGATCTACGCCATTGCTCGTGCCAAGACCAACGCCGAGGCACCGGAGATGGCTGCTGAAGGTATGCCCGCTGTCGCTGCTGGTGACTAACCTCATCCTGTAGATGTACCGTTAGATCAACAGGCCATCCGCAGTCGTGCGGATGGCCTGTTTGTTTTGATGTCTTAATTTAGGGGGCCGCGCATCCCGCTGTATTCACCCGCTGGTTGATTCGCTACAATGCCGCTGTTTCATCTCACAAGGGTCAATCATGCCATGCGACGCATTCTAGTTATTTTACTTCCCCTGATTGTCTTGATGTGGAGCCATGCTCACGCTCAAAATGAACGCCCACAGGCGGAGCAAGCCTTCGCGGCCAACGACGTGACAGTTGAACTGTACCAGAACGGTGTGCAGCAAGGCCGAGCCGGGCTTGTGCGCGTGACGGCTGAGGGCCTCGCTAGCGGAGAAGTCGATATATTCGGTGAAACCCGTCCGCTGTTCGGTGTTCCCACTGACGAGGCGCTGTATGGCTTTATCGTCCCTGATCTGGATCAGCCAATTCGCAGCTATGACATGACAGTGCGCGTACAGCTTGATAGCGGTTCGCAAGCGGTGCTTGTGCCGGTGGATGTTCGCAGCGGTGAGTTCGTCCAGCAGGAAGTTACGCTGCGCCCCGACCAATTTGATCTGATAGACCCGGCAACGGATCGCCGTGAATTGGCATTGCTGAACACACTGGCCGCGCCCGTTACACCATCTCGCTATTGGGCTGCCGATGGCTTCGTCATGCCATTTCAGGGTGACCTGACGTCACCGTTTGGGGCTGTACGCTTATTCAACGAAGATTTTGAAACACGCCATACAGGTTGGGATTTTAATGGCGACCAGGGCGACATCATGCGGGCAATGGCCGATGGGCGCGTTGTGTACTCCGGCAATCTCGATATTCGGGGGGGCTACGTACTTATCAACCACGGTCAAAGTGTTTATTCTGGCTACGCGCACCTGTCCGTGACACACGTTGAGCCGGGGCAGTTCGTGCGTCAGGGTCAGGTGATTGGGTTGGCAGGCAGCACCGGGCGCAGCAGTGCCCCACACCTGCACGTCGAAATGCGCGTTCATAACCGTTGGATAGACCCGGTTGATTTTGTGAATATGTGGTTACCCTAAATCCGAACAGCGGCATTGTGTAACGACTCAGGCACCAGGTGTACGTGAGCATAACGCACTCGCCCTCACTCCCTCTCCCGACCGCCGCTGAGCGGCTAGGCGAGGGGAGAGTAGTTACAGCAGAGCAGTCTCTTGTTATGTTCAACAATAGTGAAGGCGGTAGGGATGACAACAGGTAACATCATCGCGCACAGGTGGTACGATGTTACCCTGCGAGATGTTCTGTCGATTTAGAGATGTATATCAGGCGGGCAGCGCGAGGTGGTCACGAACCTGAAGCATGGCAATTGCATCCTTACAGCTTGTGGCCGTGTCTACAGGGCAGTCAACCATCGGCATAAAGTGACCCGGCTCAATGAGTACGATCCGTCGAATGTTACGAGTAGCAGCGGCTTCGTCAATCTGACGGCCACGTGCAACCCGTCGTGGCATCGTTGTGGCGGCACTTAAATCCATAATCAAGCGCACAGGTTGCTTGCAGTTACTAACCATCACCTCAAGCGCTTCGATGCTGTGACAGTACGCCTGGAGCGTCCAACCCTCTTCAAAAACTTGATGTAAAATTGTTGGGTCATTGCTGTCCCAGCGCAATTGAATGCTCATTACCATACCTCACTCTGCTTAGAATGAACGGTTTTTAGTATCTTACTAAAAGCTCGATGCAGATGTCAATCAGATTTCGGCATAATGCACAATTTTCACGGTACTTTACACAACGACATGCACAAATTTAACTCCCAGATAACAAATAGAATAGTTGATTTGAGTATTAAAGTCTGTATGCAGGGTTACCGAAAAATTAAGGCGGATATTGACTATTATTGACAAGGGTTAGCCACCCCTGGGCAACCCACCGGCGAACTACCCTTCACTACGTTTCAATTTTCCCATATGATGCGCTTTATGTGTGTAAACAAAAGTAACGATTTGCGATGGGCATACTCCGCCCAACATCATCATGTGAACGCTATCTGACGGAGGCAAAAGCGCTTGCAAATCAAACGAGATTACTCACAGCCTTTCTTCAGTAATCGTCGTCGCAGTGGTAGATCCCAAATGCTGTTTGGGTACTTTCTGTTCCTGGGTACACTGCTAGGGGTTGTTTACCTACAGTTTGGTCGGCTTCAGCTTATGGCACTGGACGCTGTTGGGATGGCCCCCACCGCGACCCCCTATGCAAGCGTCTACGCCTCCCAGGGGTATGAGCAATTTTTGGCTGGTGATATTGCCGGCGCAGCAGAAAATTACGCCCTCGCTGTTGAACAACAACCCGACAGCCCTGACTATCTGTACGAGTATGGACGGATGCTGATTGAGCTTGATCGGGCAGATGAAGCGTTGGAGTTGGCTGACCACATGATCGCCACCACGGGTACGGTTGACCCGCGTGGCCATGCACTGAAGGCGAAAGCCCTGGTATGGGAAGGTGACAGTGCGGGGGCTATCCCCGTTGCAGTAACCGGTTTAGAAGTTGATGGGAACTATGCGCCGCTTTATGCTGCCCGTGCGAGGGCTTATGTTAACATCGGGCGCTGGCAGCAGGGCATCGCAGATGGGCAGCGGGCCATTGAGTTAGACCCGATGGACCCGGACGCACATCGGGCTTATGCCTATTCGCTGATCTGGGTTGGTGAGCGTGAGCGTGCCATCGAAGAGTTGGAAATTGCCATTTCGCTCAACCCAAATTTTACACCACCCTACTTTGAGTTGGCTGTGAACTATTTAGCGCTTGACCGAGACTCAATGGCGATTGCCACCTATGAGCGCATCTTATCTATGGAGTCACGAAACGAACGCGCCTATTTGCGCTTGTGCGAAGCGTTCTTTAAAATCGGCCAGAATGACCAGGCACAGGGTTATTGTGAGGACGCGCTCGACATCAACCCCCAGTATTCGCAGGCCCATCGCCAGCTTGGCATGGTGAAGTACAATCGGCGGAACTACGAAGGGGCTATCGAATCCTTCCAGCAGTGTGTTGCTGTGGGGGGGACAGAGATTCAATGTTGGTACTTGCGCGGGCTGGCACACTACTATTTAGGCCAGTGTGACGCCGCATGGGGTACGCTAGAAGAAGCGCTACAAATTGTCTCTGACCCGGCCAGCAACCCACGCCCCGCAGACGACCCTGTCGTGCGGTCAATTCGTGAAGGTCTGCGCTTAACAACGATTTCTTGCCCACGTTATGGTGGGCGGGCTGTGCCTACAGCGCTGCCGCCAACCCCTATCCCACCCACGCCCATTGGCGGCTTTTAACTCGACAGTCAGCGGGGCAAATCCCAACACATGTACCTTAAAACACCCAGGCGCTACTCGGCTAAACGGCGCAAACGCCATCTGTTTTCATACAAGCGATTGGGATTTTGGTTGTTGGCGTCAGTGCTGATCTTCGGTGGATGGACAGTCTATCGTGATCGCTCGCGCTATGCTCCCGCCGTCAGCGACCGTGCCGAGGCCCTGTTTTATGCGGGTCAGGAAGCGATGGGCACAATGCGGGCACCCACCCCCCGACCAACTGAGAACCCCATGAACGTTGTGAACCGCGCAGACGCGAATTGGGCGGGGGGACGGGTTGAAGATGCCATCATTGACTATGAAATTGCAGTTACCGCCCTGCCAAATGATGTGGAAACGCACTACCGCCTTGCCATGTCGTTAATTATCGAGGGCCGATATGAGCAGGCACTGATCGCAGCCGAACAGGCCATCACAGCAGACCCATACTCGCCAAACGCATGGTCCGTGAAGGCATTGGCGCAGGTTCGCACTGGCGACGCAGGTGGTGCGATTGCCAGCGCACAGCATGCGCTTTCGTTTGATCCGAACCATGCAGCGGCCTACGCTTTCTTGACGGAAGCCTATCTTGATCTGGAGTTGGTTGAGCGGGCGCAGGCGGCAGCAAACCAGGCGATTGAAACTGACCCCAACAGCGCTGATGCCTACATCGCTCGTGCGCAAATTCAACAACTGGTCAACTTTGACCTGGAAGCGGCTGTGGCGGATTACCAGACAGCTTATGAAATCGCCAATCACCGCGTGGATGCTGCTGTAACGGGCGCTAACCTGGCAGCCTTTACCGGAGACACCGACGGTGCAATTGCTATCCTCAACGAGGTGAAAGACGCTAACCCGGACAATGCGACTGTGCTTGGTACGCTAGGCGTAATTTATAACCGCGATGTAGGCGACCCCAACCTGGCAGCAGACACATTGGCCCGCTGCGTTGACGTGGCCCCAACCAGTGCCAACTGTCACTTTGAGTACGGACGAGTGCTGCTGCGCCTTGAACAGTACAATCAAGCATCAGAGGTGTTAGAGGTTGCGCTGGAACTTACCATGCAAACCGAGTCCCCTGACCCACGCTATCACTACTGGGCTGGGGAAGCACAAATTTACCTGGGGAACTGTCCGGTGGCACTACAGCATCTTGAGGCAGGCTACACGATTGCCGATGAGAACGGGCAAGACCAGATTGCTAGCGATTTGCAGGGGTCCATCCAGGAGTGTTCAGCTTTTGATGCTGCACCGGTGGCACCCACAGCAACACCTGCCGCCACGCTACAACCACAGAACAATGTTGGCGATACGCTCGAACCAAACGCACTGCCAACAGTTGCCCCGAATGCCTAGCACTAAAGCAGTCGGTCTGGGCTGAGTGAGCGTCGATAAGCCCGTAGCCCCAACACCAGCGACACTGCTGGTAACCACATAAGCCCTAACGTTCCAAAGGCAATGCTCAGCGCAGCCAGGGCACCTGGGGCTTCTGCCGTTGGGGGTGGCAGTTGGAAAGTCCATACCCCGGCGGTGAGGAAAACAATCGCGCTCACCAGCAACCACGGCCAGCCTACGATACGAACAGGCAGAAGACGATCTAGCCATGTGGGTGCATTAGGGTTAGCCTGAAACCATAATGCCAGCACACAGTACACCAACAACGTGATGATACCCCCAGCCGCGTTAACAACGCTTGCCTCAAACAGCGTCCACATGGCGAGCATCGCCCCAAGCACGGCTACCACCACAGCCCACTCCAACCGAGTTAGCCTGAGCATCCGAGAAGTGACATCTGCCACACATGTGATAACCCAGCCGCCCGCCAGGACGAGAGCCAGCCCGATAATACCTGTCGCCAGCATACGGTTGAGGGGAACTAAGCGTGCAGGGTCGTCCAGAACGAGTGGATAGCCAGCCACCCACACGCCCCAGAATGCACCAGCAAGCGCACTGAGCGCAATTAGGGTCACCTTCGGGGGCCTGTCACGCAGCAGCACAGCAAACAAGCCCAGCCCAGCGGCACCCGCCATGAACTGCGCCCCCATCACACGGGTCATCAGGTGAATGGGTATCTCTTGCAGCGTCACTACCGGATTTAATGTCCAACTAATCAGCAAGGCATACACCCCGGCCAGTAGCAACAGCCCAAACAATTCCCGCACCTGAAACCGCACCATCAAATCTAATAACACTGCTGCAATGACCACATACCCAGGAATCAATGGCAGCCACAGCCACCCGCCTCGTGTGCTGTCCGTCCACAGCAGCACTTCAGATGCGAATCCCAGGCATACGGCCAGCACCAAGCGTAGCAGCCACGCCCCACGACTGAATTGTGGGCGGGAATTAGAACGGGAAATAAGCGGAGTGGTCATGCGGGCTGGCCTTTGCAGTCGATGTGGTTAGCGACCCTACGAATACCACAGCCGGGAACGGCTATCATGATGGTTTGACCGCAACCAGTTGGCTGATGCCGTTGTTGTCCGACCGATACAGAATGCGCCAATCTGCAAAATAGCCAACCAGTTCACCCACCCGGAATAACTGTTCCGGGTCGTGGCCAGGTTCTTGGTGAAGATGCTGCGTATTGTAACCCTGGTAAATCACCCGCCCGCCGGGGCGCACACTGGCCCGCAGTTCGGGCAGCAGGCCGCGCTTGATGAAGCGCATCACCACTGCCACATCGTATCGCTCGTGCGGTAAGTTGTATTCATCCAGGTCAGCAGGCAGCAGATTAACTGCACTGATTTGCTCACGAGAGGCGCGTACCTGGGCAATGGCGAGTGCCACCCGGCTGATGTCAATTGCATCAGTCGTGTAACCCTGCGATGCCATCCACAGCGCGTTCTGGCCGTAGCCACAAGCCAGGTCAAGAGCGCGATAAGGCCGCGACTCGAACTGCGGCGGCACATGCTCAAACAGGATAGGGTCGGGGGCTGGATAGTCGCGGGTGCCTTTTTGCAGCCGGTAATAGTGATCCCAGTAGTTGCGGTCAGTGGTAGACACGCGCTAGGCATCCTTTCCGGCATAAACTGGTACGTAATCAAGTGCGTTGGGGACGGCTTGCATTGCTTCAGCGTCGCCGGGATACAAACGGGCGTTCGGGTTACGCTGGTGCCGAGCGTGCAGGCTGTAGGCATCGCGTAGGGTGGCGAAATCGGGTGTGCGCCAGTCGTCTGGTACAGCCAGCACCGTCATGAGTGCCCGCACACGCAGCGCTGGCGCTGATGACCAATCCACCCCGCGTGATTGGTTTAGCAGGTCAGATGCGGCGTTGGCATCACCACCGGCCTTACCTAGCAACTGCTTGCTAAACTTACCGAACATCTTGTCAAGGGCTTTAGCGTCTACGTTGCCTGCCATCTTTTGAATAGCCTCGGGTAGCACATCCAAAGGCACATCACCGGAGGCCGCCCCCTCGGTTGGCAGCACGGTTAACCCTGGTGCATGAATGGCGTGGTGCAGGTCATTTGCGGTTTTACCATCGCGCAGGTGGGGGAGCAGGGCATCTGTTGGTGGGGCGGCCTCGCCATCAGCGAAAACCCGTACATCAGCAACCTCACCTACCACAATATACAGCGTTGTGCATATAGGCACCGCCTTCGCAAGGACCAGCGGCACGGGTTCCGCACACAACACCCGCACCCACCCGTCAGTGGGTGGGGCAACAAACAGCTTCACCGTTTGTGAATAGCTTTTGCCGGGGAGTAGACCAAAAGGGTTATAAGGGGTGTAGCCCTGTGTCGCAAGGCTGTCCAAGAGGCCGTCAACAAGTGCCTGCTGCGTAGGCAGCTTATCAGCGCAAGTTAAGTATAGGCTGCACCAGAGGGCGTGTGTCATCGTTCGGGTTGGTTTCAGTATGATTAATGGGAGCAGCATAGCACACGACGCTACCGAAGTCCATGAAGCCCAACCCGCGTGATGTTTCGCGCTCGACATCGGTTTCACCAGAGGCAAAAACGATGCTGCATCCCCGTTGCAGTGCCTCGTAGAGGGCAGCGTGACGCAGCAGCCGTGTCATCTTTGGTGATTGCTGCTCTTTGAAAATGGCGGTGCTAACGATGTGTGCGGTGTCTTCGTAAACGGTTACCCGGGCTACACCAAAAGGCAGCGATGCCTGTGAGACAATAATATCAATCTGATGCCCCATCGTAACTTCTGCCACCGTGCGCCCTACAAATAACGGTTCTACGCCCAACGTCAATACGTCGTAGTGAGCGTTTTGCCACACGTACCACCACACCTCGGCCCCACGAACATCTGAGACGGTTTCCAGGTGCAGGTTATATGGCGGGTTTGGTGCGGTAACTTCGGGTGGCGCATTGCCATGCAGGCCGTCTTTGGCGAAAACCATCAGCGGTGTTTCAGTCTCTACCGTCAGGTTTAACTGGCGCAGATTGCGGGCGAACAGTGGCGGTAGCAATCCCTCAATATAGCAGACTCGCGGTGTCCTACCCTGCTCACTCAGATAATCCATACCCCGGCGCACCTGATCTGCTGAAACCCAGGCTGTCTTCTGGCGCGGCGTCACATAGTTGAGGCTTGGAATGGGGTTTTCTGGATGGTGGATAACCTCAACCAGATTGACGACATTATGTTCAGCCCCCAGCGCTATTTGTGCGTTGAGCAGGTGTGCCTGAATGCGGCGCAAAATCTGGCGGGCTTCGCGGTCTACCTTAACAGCTAGCTGCTCAGTGAGTGTATCGCTGTTCATGTCCGGCTTTTCATTGGCTAGTGTAGGTTCGTTCGGCGCGGTATGCAGCGTTTCCAAATCGCGTGTAATTTCGCTCACCGAAGTCACGATTTCGTCAAGTTCCTCGTCATCGGGTACGTTACCCATCGCTTGTAGTTTGGCCTGCAAGCGTGTGAGGACATCACGCAGGTTGTCTGCCTTCCTCAAATCAACAGTATTGGATTCGTCCAGCATGGCTTGAGGGGGCGGTGTAGCGTTGTCGTGGTCTTCGGGCATAGCATTTACTGTTACCATTGCAATTAACCATTAGGGTAGTCTAGCAGGTGCCGCCCAGATGAGAGGTTCGAAAGCGATATAACTCGGTTAGAGTTTACAAGCCGCGTCATGACCAACAGCGCGTTAAACTTTCAGCTGAACCACGCCGCGCTGCCCGTTCACACGCCAGTCAGCATCCACTTTACTGAGCATTTCTTCCATACCAGCGGGCAGCCCCACCACCGGGTCGCTTTTGAGCGTGCGAAGGGCTAGCAGCGGTGCATGGAAGTATCCTACAACCTCACCAAAAGGTGTTGTTGTTTCCCAGATGGCATCGCCCACCGCACGGCGATAGTTCGCATCGCCCTTTAGCACAACGAGTTGAGCGCCATCAAACACATGCTGAAGGGTTTGCGGCATCTGCCACAGGAAGGATGGGCCATTCCAGAACAGGTTCGGGGCTAACCGCAGCCTGCCACCGTTAAGCGCAGCCTGCAAGCGCTGCCCCATCGCAAACACGGCTGTTGAGGTTTCGCCGCCGTGATTGCCAGACAAGCAGCGGTCGATCATCTGGCGCACATCAGTTGACGTTGCGTCGCTGACGTAAGTCGGGTGATATTTGGTGTGTAAGATCACGACATCGCTAAAGCCGGCCAACAAAGCATCCGTCAGGGCCAGGTCCATCGCCAATTCCGTCCCGGTATTGTCCAAAATCACATGAGAGACGCCCTGCTGTACGTCTGGGAACGGTTCGAGCTGTGCCCGCAGCAAATGATCCTTCACCGCTTCGCTGTCATCCACGAGCAAATCGTCGCTTTTAGCTTGAACGCCGTGTGCCATGCTGTCCGCGTGGCTCAAATCAATGCGGTTGCCCCACATAGCCAGCTTGACCAATTCCGAGATGCGATCAATCACGCCGCCCTCAAGCGTCAGGGCACTTTCAAGCCCTTCCCACAGGGCGGGGCTGTCTAGTTCACGCTGCTTGATTGGCGCATAGGGGTCGCGTTCCAACTCCCACCAGCGTACCGCCTCAACAATGATGCGGTACATAGCCGTTTCCGCATACAGCCAATCCACACCGAACCAATCCGGGTAGCCAGCCGGGCTGTACAGGGTGCGCCGTTCCACATAAGCCGATGCCCAGTCGATATAGTCGGGCGTGGGGGTGGGGTACAGGTTCAACATGGGGATAGGCGCATTTTCCATCAGTCCCTCCCGCAGCAGGGCAAGCTGATGTTTGGTTTCTGCCGGGAAGTTGGGGTTGGTTTCCAGCACGGTCTGGATCATCTGCGGGTGACGCAGCCGCATGGTGTTATAGGCAAATTCGTTGCTGCCGTCCGTCAGGATAGGTGGAGGCAGGTTTTCTGGCTGCTGCATTGCCATAAGCGCTGATGACCTTTACTACATACCGGGAACTAGGCATCTATTCTAGTGGTTGTTGGGCCGGATGCAACGCTTTGACGACGTGTGCCCGACGCTGGCTATCACCTGTGCCTGCCCTGGTGTATATTAGTTTATGAGATGGACGTGAGATCAGGTCGAAACGGAACCCCCACACCGATGGCGAAGACTGCTACCCACCGCACCCGCATCCCCGGCTGGCTGATTGCAATCAGTGCGCTGGCCCTCAGTACTATTGCTTGTACCCTGGCGGCAGACAGCGGCCCGCCTACGCTGGCCCCGCGCATATCTGCCACACCACCGCCAACCATTGGCTATGCAACCATCGAACCGGGTGACCTGCCCGACCAGGCGTCCCCGGCGGCACCTGCCCTGCCCCAGCAGCAGACGACGACTGGCATCACCGGGCTGATGGACCAGATGGAAAGCGACCGCCTGATGGCCCATGTGCGGACGTTGCAGAGCTTTTATACACGACATGCCAACAGTGCCCAGGATCGAGATGACCGGGGCATTGGCGCGGCCAAGCGCTACATCGAAGGCGAGATGCGGGCCATTGCCAACCCATCGCAGGGGCGCATGACGGTCTTCGGTCAGGACTTCATCCTGGACTTTAACGGTGTACGGACGAACCAAACCAACATCATCGCTGTGATCCCTGGCACAGAACTGGGTGCAGGCACCTATGTTGTAGGCGCACACTACGACAGCCGCAGCAATGACGACCGGGACGCGACCAGCTACGCCCCTGGCGCTAACGATAATGGCACGGGCGTTGCTGCGCTTATTGAACTATCGCGGATTCTATCGCAGCGGCAGCGGCGAGCAACGATTGTGTTGGTCGCCTTCGCCGCAGAGGAAGTGGGTCGTAAGGGCAGCATCGCCTTTGTTGAAAACTACATCCAGGCAAATAACATTGACTTGCGGGCTTACATCAATGTGGACGCGATTGGCAGCCAGACGTATGCCAACGGCACGGTTGTTGACGATCAAATCCGTGTGTTTTCCAAAGGCCCCAACGAAACATCACCGTCGCGGTTAGTCGCCCGTCAGGCCGAAATGATTGTGCTGAACTACGTGCCGCAAATGGAAATCGTCGTACAGGACTCACTCGACCGCCAGGGGCGCTACGGTGACCATTTTTCATTCGAGGAGAAGGGCTACCCGGCCATTCGCTTTATCGAAATGGCGGAAAATACATCCTATCTGGATGCTACTGATACCATTGACGGCGTAAGTCCAGGCTATCTTCGACGTTCAGCGCAGACGCTTCTGGTTACCTTAGATGTTATGGCCGACGGCCTGCGCCCGCCCGCAAACATCACCCTGCGCGAGAACGCCAACGGCACCCAAACCCTCGTTTGGGCAGATGTACCCGGCGCGACGGGTTACATGGTCGCCCTACGCTCGCCAAATTCGATGATTTACCAGCAGTTTGAGGTGACCCAAACGTCTGTAACGTGGGATGGCTTTAGCCAGTATGTTGCGCTGGCGGTTGCAGCAAAAAACGAGCGCGGCCTGATGGGGCGGCTCTCGCCGGAGATATTCATCAATGGCAATGTAACACTTACCGGGAATCCGTAGCCGTCAGGGAGCGGTCTGCGGTGGCCCCTTTCACTGGGGAACGCACCGGAACGGTTTGGGGTGAGCGGCGCAGATAGGTAGTGGCAAAGGCGTAGTAAAACCACGTCAGGTAAGACGGCAACCATGCCATCAGCTTGAAGTTGGATGTGCCTTCGCCCTTTTCCCGCTCATACCACTGGGCAGGTACCTCACAAATTGGCCAGCCCAGGCGGTGCGTCTTCATCAGCAGCTCGATGCTGAACGTGAAGCCCTCGTCAGATTCGATAATGATGTCATCAACCACACGACGCGAAAACAAACGTAAACCGTTCGATGCATCATGCGCGGGCACACCTGCAACGTGGTGCAGCGCCCACGATGACAGCCTCACCAAGATATTCTTCATCAATGGCGCATTGACCATATTGCCACCGGGTATAAATCGACTGGCAGATACGATCTGGCAACCCTCGTTCATTGCGGCCACCATGTCATCCACAATCGGTGGGTTGTAGTCATCATCTGCCGGGTAAACCAGTACACCTGGCGCAGTACTGGCCGCAAACCCCGCCATCACAGCCGCATGTGGCCCGCGTGACGGATTCCGTACCAACACCACCTCCACCCCCGGATTGTCGTAGGCAGCTAATGCTTGCAGCGTCGTGTCTTCGTCAAAGTCGTAGCAAATCAGCACACGGTAAGTCGTTCGCCGGATGTGTGCGTGCAGCGCGTTAAGAATGCGAGTAATATTATTCCCCTCATTAAAGACAGGAATCACAATATCGAGTTGGGGTGGGTGGGTCATGGCGGCGTTTGCTTCTGGCTGCGTATTGGCTGTTCAGGGTGACTATACTAGTGCAACGGAGGCAACGTGCAAAGCGCTAGTCGTGCCAGGGCTTTTGCAAAGTTGCATGGCTGATCATTGGGCGCTGCCCAAACCCGTCACTTTTTGAAAAAAGTGAACAAAAACTTGCCTTTTCGGGCGCTTTGCGTCCGAAAATATAGGTTCAAAGGGTGTGAACCCTTTGCAGGGGTGCGGGGACAGCGCCCCCGCGATGTGAAAACTTGACTTTGCAATAGCCCTACTCGTCGTGCCATTGTTCCAGATGTGGCAAAGCCTCGTCTGGGCTGTCTACGAAGATAATGACGCCATCGGCGGTGTGCATCTCGCCCGCCGCACTCACGCCAATTTGTGCCCGTGCTTCCGCCGGGACGCCAACGACGACCGCATTCCCACTCAGGTTGGCCACTAATTTTTTACCGAATGTTCGCGCATGGGCGGCTACCCCTGACGGGAATTTAGGCCGGTCACCCGTTGTGAAGTCGATAAGCGTGTGAACCGTGTGTGGTTGTGTTTGTATTGCGTAAATCGAAACCCGCACGGCTGCGTGATAGTCTTTCCACGTCCAGTTGTCACGGGCCGCGTAGCGAATCACCGTTTTATCGTCTGTATGCCAGCCATAATCAAATTGAATACGCATAGGTACCTGCTTTCGGGGGAATCCGAGCGTGATAAACTTCACAAAATCGCCACAAAGCCGTTATAATACTCGGTGTTAACAGTGATTTTCGCTTACAGTGCCCATTTTAAAACCAACGCAGTCAGACGCAAGCGATTATCGTAAGTCAAGTTAAGGAGTAAAACACGTATGACAAAGGTCGGGCTTTTCTACGGCAGTAATACCGGCAACACGGAAGCAGTCGCCTATCAGGTGCAGGAAGCGTTCAACAGCATCGCCCCGGATACGGTCGAGGTCAAAAACATTGGCGCATCCTCGCCCGAAGAAATGCTGAAGTACGACCATCTCATTTTTGGCATCCCCACCTGGAATGTCGGTCAGCTTCAGGACGACTGGGACGCCTTCCTGCCCAACTTCAAGAACATGAACATGGACGGCAAGAAGGTCGCCATTTTCGGCCTGGGTGACCAGAACGGCTACGGCTTCAACTTCCAGGATGCTGTCGGTATGCTGGCTGACGAAGTGATGCTGGCCGGGGCCGAACTGTACGGGCTGTGGTCCACGAAAGACAAGTACGAGTACAACGAAAGCAAAGCTCAGGTAGAAGATTACTTCCTGGGGCTGGCCCTGGACCAGGAGGCCCAGGAAGACATGTCTCCCACGCGCATCAAGAAATGGGTGCAAGAGGTCAAAGCCGAGTTCGGCATCTAATAGCTGCTGGGCAACAACCGAAGATAACCCACAAGCGGCACGCTAGGCATAGCGCCACGGGGTGCCGCTTGCTATGCTATGGGGTATAAGGTCGTACACGATGAAGGCAAAATCATCTATGCTTAAAAACTGGGATGCACTTCTGGTCGGCGTCGCTACATTCATCATTGTTGCGATCATCCTCGCTTTCAGGCCGGGTTACACCCCCATTGAAGTTTCAGATGAGGTGCTAAACCCACCTGGAGCCACTGCTGACGCAATCGAAGCAGAGGCGTCCGAGGAAGAGGTCCTCGACATCGAAACTGACGAAAGCGACACCGCAACTGCCGAAGCCACTGACGCTGTCGAGTAAACCAACACGTACAGGAGCGTAGCGCCATGCGATTCATCCGAGCAAACCTGGGGCTTCTTTTTGTGCTGGTTGCCCTTATTGTGATTGCCGGGGTAGCCCTGTCAGGCTATATTGCGAACCGACCTGAACCAACCCCCACCCTTTCTGGTAAGGTGGCTTATGTCTCAGCCTTAG
Source organism: Anaerolineae bacterium (assembly GCA_034437575.1). Lineage (GTDB taxonomy): Bacteria > Chloroflexota > Anaerolineae > Aggregatilineales > Phototrophicaceae > DAOTTY01. Next base: position 37,311 of record DAOTTY010000069.1, read on the forward strand.
ATGACACGTTTGAGATATTGGTGTGGGATTTAGAAGAAGCCAAGCCAGACATCCTACAGCGCCGCAACCTCGCCATTGGGCGTCCGTCGTGGTCGCCTAGTGGGGATACCCTGATGTTTGGCGCTATCAATGGATCAAGCCTCGACCTGTTCGTTGTAGACGCCATCGCGGGCACCGGGCGCTTTGTCACCAGTGACAGCTCCGATGAACACCAACCCGACTACTCCCCAGACAATGTTCACATTGCCTTTGTCAGTGACCGGGACGGCAGCGACTCACTCTATACCATTCGCACAGACAACCTGGACCCCGTCCAACTGACAGACGACGCGGGCAACGACACCCTGCCAGTTTACTCACCCGATGGCCGCTCTATAGCCTTTGTGAGTGATCGCAATGGCAGCCTGGACGTATTTCTATACGATGTTGAGACCCAGGCCCTGACCCCGCTGACAACTGACCCCAGCGTAGACACGCAGCCGACCTGGTCGCCTGATGGCAGCACGATCATCTTCGCTTCGGATCGTACTGGTACGCAAAAAATCCACACGCTGAACGTGCAAACGGGCGAAATCTTGCAGGTGACGCAAGGCAGTACGACAGACTCGTTCCCAGTGTATACGCCGGACGGCACGCGGGTGCTGTTTACTGCGAACATCGACGGCAACCAGGATTTGTTCGTCCTGCGCCCGGAAACAAACGAATACATCCAGGTGACCAACAGCCGCGCTCAGGAATCGATGGGCACCTTCCGGCCTGTGCAAGCGGTTGGGGGCTAATGCACCATGACGGCGAAAGTCGTCCGGGTAGCGCTGCTGACCGCCGCTGCGACAATGTTGCTGGTGTTGGCGGTCACCGGGTTGGGGCGCAGTATTGCCCGCAACCCACAGCTCACCTACCTCAGCCTGCCAGATTATGGCAGTCGCGGTAGTGGCACACGCATCATGCTGGCGGATGTGGCGCACGGCGTGCGGGTTCCTCTGTTCCACACCCGGCAGGTGCCGCAACAGCTCACCTGGTCGCCAGATGGCGGCACCCTGGCCTTCTACCCCAGCCCAAATCCTGAAGACATCCACTTGTTTAACCCAACCACGATGACCACCCATACCCTGGCTTTACCAGACTTGCTGCCGAGTCCTAGCCGTGCGCTCCTATGGTCACCAGATGGCACTCGGTTAGCATTTGTGGCCCGTGCCGTCCAGTCCAGCGATCTATACGGACGGTATGACCACACTTACGTTGTGAATGTTGTGACAGGTGATATTGAGCGGGCGACGGATGGTTGCACGGATATATCCGGGTTGGCGTGGTCACCCGTGAACCCAACACAGGTGGCTTTTGCCTGCCGTTATGAAGATGCCGTGTTCGTCAGTGAGTGGGGAACGGGCGTGACGACCCGCCGCTTGAGCATTGGTACCAGCCTGACCTGGACAGCAGACGGAACGGGTGTGGTGGCTTACACACCATCTGGCTTTATCTCGGTTGCCAATTTAACCGGAGATGTGAAGGTGTTGGCCCAGCAGTCTATTGGTCGTGACCGGAAGATTGCATGGGCACCCGATGGCACTGGCTTGATTTATGGGGCCAGCCCACGCCAAAGCGAAGACCTGTTCCATTTGGATTTACAGAGTGGTACTGTCAACGCGCTGGCAGACAGCCGCACCTACGAGGGCCAACCTGCGTGGTCGCATGATGGGCAGTGGGTCGCCTATGTGGCAACCCTTCGCGGCCACGACAACGTGATGCTTTACAATATGCAAAACAACGGGCGTTTCCGGCTGGCTGGGCGCGGCTCACGCGATTGGAACCCCACCTGGCGCCCTGCCGGTTAGGGGGCAGTCTCCCTATCAAGTGGTAATTCTGTTGCGACCATATCTGCAAAGGGCAGCGGCTGTGTGAAAAGGTTGCGGCAGGTCACGCTCAGGTTGGCAGCGGCCCACACGGGTGCCACCCTACGAAGTCGCCTCAACTTCCGAATACACCTGGGCTATTGCAAAGTCAAGTTTTCACATTGCGGGGACGCTGTCCCCGCACCCCTGCAAAGGGTTGGCACCCTTTGAACCCGTACTTTCGGACGCTTTGCGTCCGAAAAGGCAAGTTTTTGGTCACTTTTTGAAAAAAGTGACGGGTTTGGGCCGCGCCCAATGACCAGCCATGCAGCTTTGCGAAAGCCCTGCGACTACACCTGGGCTATTTAGTTTCGTGATTTGCCTGTGCTAAACTGGCGCGACGATAAAGCCTATCCGACGATTGCGAAACCATACTGATGCCGATAGCCTACCCTGATGTTCGCTGAACTTTCGACACGCTCCAACACATTGTTCGATTTGCCCGCTATCCCGCTGCCGCTGCTGCTAGCTGAGGTGGTGTTAGTGATCGGGGTATCAATCTTTGCGGCCCAGGCTTTTACAGATACATCCGCCTTAACACGGCTCGGCGGCGGTGAGGCGGAATTCCTCACCAGCAGTGTTCATTATGCCGCTAACTACTTGCACACGCATGGTCACATTCCACTGTGGCAGCCCTTCCTGGGTGAGGGCCGCCCACTTGTAGAAAGCCCCTTCGCGTTTATCTTCAATCCCATTAGCAGTGGCCCATCCCTGATCGTTGGGGATGGTATTGTTGGCGTCAAGATGAGCGTGGTTTTGTATGCGCTGCTGGCGTGCGGGGGCGGTTGGTTTTGTGCCCGTGCCGCCGGTATGAGCGTTTTAGGCCGGTTGCTGCTGGCGCTGCTGCTGCTGGGCAAAGGCAATATGATTGCGCTGCTGGGCCTGGGCCACTTTCAGTTAGGGGTAGCACAGGCTTACATCCCCTGGGTGGTCGGGGCGGCACTGCTTATTTTGCGCGGTCACATTGAACGGTGGGGGGCGGTGCTGCTGGGTATGGCCGTCGCCCTGCAATTTTTGGCGGGTAATGTGTGGTACACGTTGCCCATGCTTATTTGCCTGTTGCTGATGACGCTGCTCTACATCGTGCCGGTTCGTGTACGCGATGTGCGGCGGGTCGTGCCTTTGCAAGTGAACTGGCGGGGCCTGCGTGGGATGCTGCTGGGCGCGGCCATCACAGTTGGGTTGAGTGCTGTGGTGCTCATTCCGTTATGGGCCAATCGCAGTTACATTGGCGGGCAAATACCGGTAACCGATGGCGATAGGTACGCATCTGCAAGTGTGCTGCTGCGCCAGTACGTTACCCCGGCACCACTCGTCAACCAGTTAGATGATGCCCTTGACGGTGGTGAACTCGAAACACGCTACAACTACACTGTTCCATGGTGGTACCTGCTGGTGACGTTTGTGCTGCTGCCCCCGGCGCACAGCAGGCTCTACCGCACGCATCGACGGGGCGTGTGGCGCATATGGGCCGTTGCTGTCGTGCTGCTTATCTTCTTCACGATGTGGGGCATTGGCGGCTTACAGCCTTTCCAATGGGCCTATAATCACATTCCAGGGCTGGGACGCTGGCGTTTTGTGGGCCGTGCGTTCGGGATGGCATCGTTTTGGTTGGCGTTTATCGTGGTGCTACGGGCCGATGGCCTGTGGACGGCCATGCTGACCTGGCAGCTACCGCGCCCGTTGGTGCAAGCAGCGGCGGGTTTACTGCTGAGCTTTACCCTGCTAACGGGAATCAGTGTGGTGAATCATAACTGGCGCGAGTGGGTGGAAGTCGTACCACTTGAACAGCCCAGCGGCCTGTGCCTGGCCTGGATGCTGACCTATCGTGAAGGGGAGGAGCCGTACATCGTTACCCAGGAAAATTACCGGCGTGTGCTGCTGTTTATGGACTTGGGCATTCGTCACCATCCGATCCCAGCGGCTTACCGACCGCTGCCGCTCCCGTTTACGTACTATGACCATGATTTGCGGAAAGAGACACTGCCGCGCTTCGCAATGCCCACTGGCCCAGGTGAACTACCCGATTTGCGTGAGGACGGCTATCGCCCCGTAGACAGCGCCCCGTTTTACACCGACATCTATTACCCTGATGGTGATTGGCGCTGCTTGTGGGAACTGCCAAACGCACTGCCCTATGCTTACACCGTTCCCATAGATGAGATTGAAGCGGCAGGGCGACAGTTACGGCCCCCTCTTGCTGAATTCATTGAGCCGGTGCGTGTGATTGAACGGCGAGGTGGCGTGATCGTTTTGGCAGCAGAAGGCAGAGGGGGAGAAAGTGCTTTGGTCGTCGCACAAGAGGTGGCTTATCCTGGATGGCAAGTGTATGTGAATGGTGAACAAGCGGCATTCGAGTCTGTTGGGGGGCAATTGGGGGTACGTTTACCGTTTAGCACGGCTACCGAGGTTATTGCTTTTGTCTATCGCCCCCGATTGGTTTATATTGGAGCCAGTATTACAATCGTGACGGTTCTGTTATGTGCAGTTTATCTACTGCGACTAGACCAGCGAATCCGCCTCCGCCCGTAACCTGACTGTGCTAAAATATACCAGTGACAAATTCCAGTGCAAAAAGGTCATCCTGACAATGAGCAATGCCCACGAAGCCCGTGTCCGTCGCATCCGCGAAAGCGGTAACAAAATTACCCATGCCCGGTTGGTCGTGCTGCAAGCGCTGGAAAGCTACCAGGGCCACCCCACTTCTGCTGAAGTGCTGGAAAAAGTGAACCATATAGACGAGAGTGTGGGCCGCGCCAGTGTCTTCCGCACGTTAGACCTATTTACCCAGTTAAGCATCATCCGCCCCACGTATGTGACGACAGGTGCTGCCCAATACGTACTCATGCCTGACGGTCATCATCATCATATTGTGTGCTTGAACTGCAATAAGACCATTGAGTTTGAAGACTGCGACCTGGGTGCCCTGGAAGTTGAACTCGAACAGCGTTTTGGTGTGGAACTCAGCGGTCATCTGCTCGAATTTTACGGGATGTGTGCGGAGTGCCAGCCCTAGCTAGGTCTGGTCAAGCTGCGCCGCTACGACATCAGCCACCTGCTGCCAGCGCTGGCGGTCACGAGTTGCCACTTTTTCATCCGTCCAGAAGTCGAGCGCAATCTGGCGGGCTTCATCCCCCTGGGCGCGATAGGCCGCCCACGCTTCCGGCTTGTCTGCGAAGTACAGTTCCACCAGTTCAGCCGTCATTGCATTAACTGTCGCACTGACCAAAAAGCCAATCCGGGCTTCACGGGCGTTGGCCTTTTGCGTGGCCTGGAATAAGTCCAGGAGTGCCTTTATGAAGTTCGCTGTTCCGGGTGTGTCAAAGTGCTGGAACGCTTGCTCGATAACTGAGCGGTCAGGCGCAGTGGCGGTCATCACGATCTGGGTAATCATGCGGCGCGGCCACACTTCAGACGGGTGATAGCGCTCAAACGTGTCCAAGTAGCCATGTGTCTGCTCCGCAGCGATGCCTAACGCACGCACAAACTCCAACTGCAAGTACAAGCGCTTGAGTATGAACTGTGATTGGTCAGCCTCGCGGGCCTGCGCTGCCTGCCGCAGCGCGTTCAAGTCTTGTTGTGGTGTCATCTGTAACCTTGTTCTAAAGTCTCCCTCATGACCGATACTACACCGATCACCGCATCAGTACAGGCAGAAACGGGATTTTGCTTTAGCGACGTTGCAAAAGCCCTGCTGCTGTAATTTCAAGAGTCGGCAGGTAG
>DAOTTY010000070.1:0-56664 GCA_034437575.1 Anaerolineae bacterium
GGGCGAAGCCGTTTTTGATGATGAGCCGTCAATCGGTAGCGGTGGCCAGCTTGTGCTGGACGGCAACGCCAACTGTGAAATCGTAGACGCCCCCGCTTCGTACATCATCTGGCCAGAGGGGCAGCGGGTGCGTTCTGGGACATATGAAATTGAGGTTTGGTATCAAAACAACTGCAATGATTCGACACCCGTCGGGGCGACATTGACGGTTGGCATTGCGGGTGAGGAAATCATCAACGAGCAGCTTACGCCACTGCCGCAAGATCGGTTTGTGGTCACATTCACGATCAACGAAGATGGAACGATTGTGCGCGGGCCGGGTGGTATCATTGGTGGCAGTGAAACCATTAATTACACCGCCGAACTGCCCGGCGCACCCAACCTGACGCCCAACTTGCCTGTTCAGGGCGTCATTACCGACAATAACCGCTTCGACGTATACACTTTCACAGGGACGGCGGGCGATGTGATTAACGTCCGGATGGATGCTACATCTGGCAATTTAGACCCGCTGTTGTTCCTGCTGGGGCCGAATGGCGTGGAACTTGTTACTAACGATGACATCATACCGGGCACGGACCGCAACTCGTTGATTGCGGAATTTGCATTGCCACAAAGTGGCCAATATGTGGTGCTGGCGACACACTTTGCAGCGATTTACGGCGGCACCAATGGCAGCTACACCCTTACGCTGACCACTAGCCAGTAAGTAGCTATCATGATGTATGGGGTACCCTACGCTAGGTGCCCCATTTTTACTTGCCTTTCACCCCATTCACAGCTTTAACCCCTATGCGAATGTCATACGTGTTGATACACTACTTCACTCAGTAAATTTGCTAAATTAGCTTGGCTGTATGCGTGTGGGCTTACCCCCTTACAACGGAGACTACCCCTTTGCAGCAACTCACAACAGCACGTCTCCATTTACATCAGCCGTGAATGCAACCTTAAACTTTTCACATCCGAAAATTACGCACTTTGTACCAATGATACTTTGTTAGTGTGCTACTTGTTATAAAGACACTATCTCGTATATCACCTAATGTGGTATTATATGAAAGGCATACGCGAACATGAGCGAAGAAACAACCGAAAACATGGTCGAAGAAACACCCCCTGTGGCTGAGCAAGAAACCGAAGCGGCTCTGGAATCTACAAATGGTACTGAGGCACCTGCGGCAGAAGCAGAAGTAACTGAAGAAGCGCCGACCGCAGAAGTAGTAGAAGCAGTGGAGAGCGATGCCGCCGAAGAAGCGCCGACCGCAGAAGTAGTAGAAGCAGTGGAGGGCGATGCCGCCGAAGAAGCGCCGACCGCAGAAGTAGCAGATGCAGTGGAGGGCGATGCCGCCGAAGAAGCGCCGACCGCAGACGCAACGGAAGCAGTGGAGGGCGATGCCGCCGAAGAAGCGCCGACCGCAGACGCAACGGGAGCAGTAGAAAATGATACTGTTGAGGAGGTGTCGGTTGGGGCTGAGCAACAATCGGCTACTAGCTCGGTTAACATTGCAGACCTAAAACCAGCTATGGAACTCCAGGGGACGATAAAGCGCATTGAGCTTTATGGTGCTTTTGTGGATGTTGGCGTGGGCAAAGATGCCCTGCTGCACATCTCGCAGTTGGGCAAGCCCAACGTTCGCAACGTGGAGGACGTTGTGAAGCAGGGAGAAACCATCACGGTTTATGTACTCAAGGTGGACGCCGAAAATGAGCGGATTGCCCTGTCGCTGGAGAAACCGCCGGAGCGGCCCATCAACCGTTTGGAAGTGGGCGAAGTGGTTACGGGTGAAGTGGTTCGCATTGAAAATTTCGGTGTGTTTGTCGAAATTGGCGCAGAGCGCCCCGGCATGATTCATGTTTCTGAACTGGCCGTGGGCTTTGTAAAGTCGCCAGAGGACATTGTTACGGTCGGCGGCGAGGTACAGGCCAAGATTATTAAGGTCAACCGTAAGAAGCGCCAAATCGACCTGAGCATCAAGGCGCTGGAAGAAGAGCAGACCCGCGCTGATGCCGCCGCCGCCGCCGAAGATGCTGACGATGAGCCGATGCCGACGGCCATGGAAATGGCCCTGCGCCGTGCAATGGACGAAGTTGACGAAACGCCGGAAGGGAAGGCCAAAGCAGACCGCCGCCAGCGCAACAGCCGCAAGCGTCGTGACGCCCTTAGCGATGCACTGTCGCGCACACTGCGCGAACACGGCGACTAGATTTGCATGGCCTGCTGAGTGAGGGAGTGTGGTGCCCTTGCTCCAACGTTTGGCTAAGTGGGCATATTTCGTAGTAACTGTACTGGTAGCCGCGTCCCCGCCGGGATTACGCCTTGCCCTGCCGGGATAATCAACAGGCCATCAGCAACAACCATCGACATCAGGGCACCCGAACTCTGCGTGCCCGTCGTGGTTGCGTGCAATATTCCATTGCGGCGTGTCAATTTTACGCGGGCGTAGGTCTGTCTACCATCTGAGGTCAGGTCTTCGTCTGTGGTGGCCATGTGCAGCGGAACATCTGTTGGCGCTTGAACCATCTTCATCATGACGGGGCGCACGAACAGGTCAAACGTCACCATTGCGGAAACCGGATTGCCTGGCAGCCCAAAAAACGGCACCCCGTTGATTTGACCATAGGCGAGTGGCTTGCCGGGGCGCAGATTGATCTTCCAGAACGCAATTTCTCCGAGTTTTTCCACTACAGCCCGCACCACATCGTACTTACCAACCGATACGCCACCGGTGCTAACCAGAATATCTGGTTGGGCACCTAGCACACGCTGAAACAACGCCTCAACATCAGCAGCGCTATCTTTCGCGGGGGAAAAGCGCAGTGCTTCACCGCCATGTGACTGCACCAGAGCAGCAACTGTGTAGCCATTGCTGTCATAGATTTTGCCCGGTGTCAGCGTTTCGGTGATGTTTATGAGTTCATCTCCCGTTGAAATCACAGCGACCCTGGGCCTGCGGTATACGTCAGCCTGGTGAATGCCAAGCGATGCCAGCATACCGATGTCTTGTGGGCGTAACACGGTGCCTGCCGCCAACACCGGGGCACCCTTGCGGATATTTTCCCCGATGGGCCGGATGTTGGCCTGTGTACCGAATGGCTTTTGAATGCGAACCGTTTCGGGCATGGTCTCTGAGTCGTTGTCCGCGTTCCATGTGGAATCGGTTGCCTCCACTGGCACAACGGCGTCTGCGCCGTCAGGCACCGGTGCCCCGGTCATGATGCGAGCCGCCTGGTTTGTTTCAAGCCGACGATCAGCAGTTTTGCCCGCAGGGATGTCGGCCACGATGCGTAAACTAACGGGGGCAGTTTGTATATCACCACTGCGGACGGCATAGCCATCGACCGCAGAACTCGGAAAGGGAGGTAGATTGATTGTCGCTTGAACCGCTTGCGCTAAATTTCGCCCCAGTGCTGCCTCCAGTGCAACTTTTTCCGTGGAGAGTGGGGCAATTTGTGCAAGAATCTGTTTAATGGCATCGTCAACATTACGTAGGTCAGTCATGTCGTCCTTGCTGGGTATGAAATTGGGAAATGGCTAACAATCTAACAAATCTGATGCCGAATTTTAAGCTTTTCTCGTGGAGTACATAGAAAACTTGCAGGTCGGTATTGTAAAATGCTGTTTAATGTACTGTTGGTAACTGCGTTAAGGCTGGTTTATGAACCCAGAAGCTCTCCTCACCGCACTTCCTTACACATCCCTCAACGATCAGCGTTTGGTAGAACGCGCCTTTGAAAAGGCTCAAATGATGCACACCGGGCAGACTCGGAAGTCCGGGGAGCCGTTCTTCACGCATTGTGTGGCTGTGGCGCAAATTTTGGCAGATATGAAGCTAGATGCCGAAGCAATTGCGGCAGCCCTGATGCATGACCTCATTGAAGATACAGACGTAACCTACGATGAACTGGCCGAAGAGTTCAATGAGGATGTGGCCAAGCTGGTGATGGGCGTGACCAAATTGACGCAGCTCCCGCTGCGCGTTAATGAGGACGGGGCCAGGGGCAAAAACGAGGACAAGTACGAGCGTGAATTAGAATACTTCCGCAAGATGATGCTCATGATGGCTGATGATGTGCGCGTGGTACTCATCAAGCTGGCCGACCGCCTGCATAATATGCGGACGCTGGGCTATATGAAGCCGGAAAAGCAGATTGAGAAGGCGCGTGAAACGCTGGAAATCTTCGCGCCGCTGGCGAACCGCCTGGGCATCTGGCAGTTTAAGTGGGAGTTGGAAGATTTGGCGTTTCGCTACTTAGAATCCGAGGCGTATCGCATGATTGCTTCCGAGTTGGACGAGCGCCGCGCTGACCGCGAAGCCTACCTCACAAAAATCGTTGCTATCCTCAAAGATGAGTTAATGGCTGCCGGGATTGATGAAGTGACCATTACCGGGCGGCCTAAACACATCTACAGCATCTACCTCAAGATGATGCGTAAAGATGTTGCCTTCCATAAAGTGTATGACGTGCGAGCGGTGCGCGTCATTGTGGATACGATCCCGCAGTGCTATCTTGCGCTGGGCGTGTCTCATAATCTGTGGCGGCCTATTCCTGGCGAGTTTGACGATTACATTGCCTCCCCTAAAGATAACTTCTATCGCAGCTTGCACACCGCCGTTTTGGATAACGAAGGTAAGACCATTGAGGTGCAAATCCGCACATGGGAAATGCACGAACACGCAGAATATGGTGTGGCCGCACACTGGCGCTACAAAGAGGGCCGGGGCAGTGATGAGGATTTCGACCGGCGGATTAGCTACTTACGCCGATTAATGGAATTTGGCGTGGATGACAGCGAAGACGCCCGTACCTTCATGGACAACATGAAAACCGAGGTGTTTGAGGATCGGGTGTATGCCTTTACGCCTAAAGGGGACATTATCGACCTGCCAGTGGGGTCTACAGCCATTGACTTTGCCTATCATGTTCACACAGAAATTGGAAATCGCTGTCGGGGGGCAAAGGTACAGGGCAAGCTGGTCAGCCTCAATCAGCCGCTCAAAACGGGCGATCAAGTCGAAATCCAGACGGCCAAGCGTGGCGGCCCCAGCCTGGACTGGTTGAACCCTGACCTGGGCTATGTGAAGACCAACCGCGCCCGTTCCAAAATCCGCCATTGGTTTCGCAGGCAAAACCGGGACAAAAACATGGGTGCCGGGCGCACGGTTGTCGATCAAGCGCTGAAGCGGCTTGGCTTCACTGATGCAATTACGCTAGATCAGGTGGCGGGGCTGTTTGATTACACTGATACAGACGATTTCTTTGCGGCCATCGGCGCGGGCGACATCAATGCAGCACAAATCAGCGGGCGCGTGATCGATCATGAACGCAAAGCACGCCAGCAAGACGAAAAGCCAACCAAACCTGCTGCCAGGAAGGCATCGTCGGCCCTGAAGATTCGGCCAGCCAGCGATGCTAACGGGATTCATGTGCTGGGTGATGGCGGCTTCCTGGTCAATCTGGCAAAGTGCTGTACTCCGGTTGTAGGTGATAATATCATCGGTTACATCACACGCGGGCGTGGTGTGACGGTTCACCAGCATGACTGCCCCAACATCAGCAATCACGAACCAGAGCGCCTGATTGAAGTCACTTGGGCGCATGTGGACGAAAAACACTGTTACGCAGTGCCCGTCGAAATTGTGGCCTATGACCGTGAGGGCCTTGTGCGCGATATTAGCACAGCCATTGCCGATAATGGCATCAACATGTCCGCAGTGAATGTTTCTACGCGCCACGATATTGCTACTTTTCAGGTCACGATGGAACTGACCGATTTACATCAGCTAACGAAAGTCCTCGGCAAGATCGAGTGCATCCCCAGTGTGGTTGAAGCACACCGCAAACATTCTGGCTAATATTTGTTAAGCACCTTTCGCAATGGAATAAGCTGTTATAAACTTGTGGAAAAATGCATGGATGATGAACACCTCATCGTCTGTGCAGCCCTTGTTTACGCCTTAATCTCATTGAAATGTATAGAGCTACCCAATGACTGACTTATACGACACGCTGGCATCGCAGCAATTTGAACAGTTGAAAGGTGATGACAGTGTTAAAGTCATTGTCATACACCCTCGTTATCTGTCGTACCATCATCTGTTAAACGAACTCGCTGATTTAGACAGGACGGTATACTTCCGGTTGGATAAATGCTGCCAGCACAACAGCGGTGATGTGTCTGCACAGTTTCAGGCGGTACTTAACGAACAGGTCGGTGCGTCCTCGCTGGATGGCGTAAATAACCTTGTGCTAGATGAAGTTGATCAGGTACCAGAAGATGCCCTCAGTGAGTTCCTAAACGAGATCTATTCAGTTATTGCTGCTCGGGGACGTGTGATTTTGATCGGGCGACGTGTGCCACAGTGGATCACCGCATCTGACAGCATCCGGTCAGTGGCGCGGTTGGTACCCGTTGATAATGACCTGATGCTGTGTGACTACCTGAATACTGAAGAATCATCCAATCGACTTGAAGTTCATGCCTTTGGCACGGGCCGGGTTTACCTAAACGGGAAAGCGATAGACACCTGGGACGGCGTACTGCCCCGCTCTTTGTTCTTCTACTTGATTGATCGGGGCATGACGACCCGCGATGACATCTTTAAGGTGTTTTGGCCCAACCTGACGACGAAAGAAGCCACGAACGTTTTCCATGTGACCAAGCGCAAAATTAGTGAGGTTCTTGGTGTTGATCTCACCACGTATGGGTCGGGCTTTTATCACATCTCCCCTAATATTGAACTCAGCTACGATGTATCTTCTTTTTCGGGGTTGGTACAGAACAGCGAAATCGCCGATTTGGACGATGCCCGTCAGATGCTGGAACGGGCGGTCAAACTGTATCGGGGCGAGTTCCTGAAGACGCTTGAATTGCCCTGGACGCAGCAGCGCCGCCGCGATTTGCTACAGAACTATGGTGAAATTTTGGCAACGCTGGCCGGGATAGCGAAAGAGCAGGGCGACCTGGAGCGTTCGCTGGGGTACTATGAGCGTAGTGCGCTAACCAGCCCCCAACGCGAAGACCTTGTGTACAACATCATGTGCATTTACGAGGAGTTGGGCATGATTCAGGCCGCGCTAAACAACTATGGGCGGCTCAAGCGAGACCTGGAAGCCAGCCTGAGCGTGCAGCCCAATACGCAGTTGCAAGAGTATGCCAAAACGCTGCAAAGTCGAATTGCTTAGCACACTTCTGCGTCCGTTATGGGGTTGAATGTCACGCTGCTAGAACCCTACTACGGCGGTAGTCATCAGCGTTGGGCAGATGGCTACCAACAGCATACACAGCATCACATCACCCTGCTCACGCTGCCAGCACAAGCGTGGAAGTGGCGGATGCAGGGTGGGGCCGTCTCACTGGCCCGGCTGTTCAATGAAAGCGGTGCCCAACCGGATGTCATTCTGGCGTCAGACATGATGAACCTGGCCACCTTCCGCACGCTGACCCGTGCCCGAACCCACAGCATCCCCCACGCACTGTACTTCCACGAAAACCAACTCACGTACCCGCAGAACAGCCGTCAAGGGCATGGATGGCGCTACGGGTTCATTAACTACGTGAGCGCCCTTAGCGCAGACAGGGTGCTGTTCAACAGCCAATATCATCTGGATACCTTCTTTGAGGCGCTGCCGAAGATGCTCAAGCACTTTTATGACTTTAATGAGCTTGATACCGTTGCGGAGCTTCGGCAGCGCTCAGCGGTGCTGCCCCTGGGTATGAACCTGCGCCGTTTCGATTCGTTTCACATTGTCAAATCACCGGACGATCCGCCACTCATCCTGTGGAACCACCGATGGGAGGAGGACAAGAACCCGGCAGCCTTTTTGCGTTTGCTGCGCCAACTGGCTGAACGAAATGTGGCCTTCCAGGTGGCGCTATTAGGTGAGCGCGTGCGCCACTTCACCCCTGAGTTTGAGCGCACCCGTGACCAACTCGGTGAGCGCGTGGTGCAGTTCGGCTACGCAGATGATTTTGCTGCCTATGCGCGTTGGCTGTGGCAGGCGGATTACGTCGTCAGCACCGCGCATCAGGAGTTTTTTGGTGGGGCAATTGCGGAGGCGATTTACTGCGGATGTATTCCGCTGCTACCTAAACGCCTCAACTATCCCTACCTGATTCCTGTAAGCGCCTATGATGCCTGTCTGTACCGTGCGGAGGCCGACCTGCTGCCACTGATGCTAAGTCACCTAAGTAGCGAAGTGATGGTCGATTCATCTGCCCTGCGTGACCATATCGCTGCTTATGATTGGGGGCTTATAGCCCCCCGCTACGACGATACGCTTACGCGGCTGGCTCAGGATGCTCGTCTGGCAGGGTGATGAGCGGTTGGTAAATCACCACATTGGCGACCACCTCTCCGTCCCGCAGCGCGATGATGGGGTCACCATAACCGGCCCGCCCGCGCTTGAGCGTCTCTGCCAGTCCGATCCGCATATATTTGGGTTTGTTCTTGCTGGTGAGGGCGATGATGGTATCGTCCTGGCTGCCGATGGTCGCCGCTGCGACCCGGTTGCTCATCTCCGGCAGGCGCATACTTATGACACCCTGCCCGGCCCGGCCCTGCGTGGGGTATTCCGACACAGACGAGATTTTTGCAACGCCGTTGTCCGTGATATTCCAGATGTAGTGGCGGTCGTTGGTCACGGTGAAGGCACCCACAATGCCGTCTTGCTCGCTCTGCATCTTGATGCCGCGCATCCCACCAGAAGGCAACCCGGTCGGACGCACATTGTTTTCCTCAAAGCGGATAGCCTGTCCGCTGGCCGTGACCAGCAGGACCTCATCCTCGCCAGTTGTGGGGAACACAAAACCGAGTTCGTTGCCGTCTACGATGTTCATCACCGTGAACACCTTCGATGTTTGGCCAGGCAGGTCTTCCAGCCGCAATCGCTTCACCTGATCGCCCCGGTTGGTAAGGAACAGATAGCCCCCGTTCAGGCCGTTGGGCAGGCTGAGGACGGCGGCAAGCTGCTGGTCTGACGTTAAACCACACAGATCGCTAAAAGGCGTGCCGTCTTCGATGTCATTCACAGCGCCAAGCTGTTGAACGGGTACGGTTGCTGCCTCGCCGTTGGTTGCGAACAGATACAGCGTGTGATTGGTGGAGCTTTCCAGGATGAAGCGCGGCGGCTGCTTCATGGATGTGGTGACACGCGGCGGGGTGTCTTCGCGCAGGCGGGCCACCTTGCCATCGACGGTTACTGTTAGCCAGATATGCTCTTCTGGCACGCGGAAGTCCTGAGCAGTGACAACAGATGTTGCGGTTTCATCCACGATGATTGTGCGGCGGTGTTCGTTGTACGTCGTTTTGACCTCGGTCAGTTCCTCACGGATAACATCCCGCATTTGCTCTGGACTGGCCAGCAGCCCTTCCAGGTAGGTGATAAGCTCGATTTTCTCGTCGTATTCGTCGGTGATCTTTTTGCGCTCTAGCGCCGCCAGCCGCCGCAACTGCATATCCAGGACAGCCTGCGCCTGAATTTCGGTGACGCTGAGCGCTTTCATCAGGTTGGTGCGGGCGGTATCGACCCGGCGCGACTTGCGAATGATCGCAATGGCCTCGTCCAGGTTGTCCAGCGCCTTAATCAACCCCTCCAGGATGTGAGCGCGTTCCTGGGCGCGGGCCAAGTCGTATTCACTGCGGCGGCGTACCACCTCAAGGCGATGATCTAAGAAGACCTTGAGCGCTTGCTTCAGGTTGAGTACACGTGGCTGGCCGTTCACCAGCGCCAGCATGTTGATGCTGAAGGTGTCTTGCAGCGGCGTCAGCTTAAACAGTTTGCTCAGGATGTGGCTGGCGTCTACGCCGCGCTGCAACTCAATGAGGATTCGCATTCCCTGCCTGTCGGATTCGTCGCGTAGGTCAGCCAGCCCCTCGATTTTGCCATCACGGGCTAACGTGGCGATGCGCTCAATGAGTGATGCCTTATTCGCTTGATAGGGTAGCTCGGTGACGATGATCTGCGATTTGCCGCGCCCAATATCCTCCACGTACACCTTCGCTCGCACGGTGATTTTGCCGCGTCCGGTGGCATAGGCCGTTACGAGCGTATCGTTATCGGTTTTCAGGCCGTCTTTGTGGCGGTAAACCAACCCACCTGTGGGGAAGTCTGGCCCTTGGACGAAGCGCATCAGGTCTTCAGCGGAGATGTCGTCCAGCGTTTCCCAGTGTTCCAGCATGTAAATAAGCGCATTGCACACCTCTACCATGTTGTGTGGCGGTATGCTGGTAGACATACCCACTGCAATACCTGATGCGCCGTTGACGAGCAGGTTCGGGATGTTGGCAGGCAGTACGGTGGGTTCTTGCAGGCTGCCATCGAAGTTCTCCGCATAGTTTACTGTGTCCTGCTGAATGGCAATCAGCAGTTCTTCGCCCAGGGGGGTCATGCGGGCTTCGGTGTAGCGCATGGCAGCCGCACTATCGCCGTCAATGCTGCCGAAGTTGCCCTGCCCGTCAACCAGCGGGTAGCGCATGGAAAAGTGCTGGGCAAGGCGTACCATCGTGTCATAGACGGCGGCGTCGCCGTGTGGATGATATTTACCCAGCACCTCACCAACAATGCGGGCGCTTTTGCGGTGGGGTGTGTTTGAGCGCAGGCCCATGTCGTACATGGCGTACAGAATACGCCTGTGAACAGGCTTCAGCCCGTCACGAGCATCAGGGAGCGCCCGCGACACGATGACGCTCATGGCGTAATCCAGGTAGGCTTCGCGCATTTCCTGGTCAATGCTAATTTTGCGGACGGAGCCGATATTGTTCATAGTTTTCCTCGATTTCAGCACCCATCGGGGTGTGGAGATGGGTAAAGGGCAGCCAGTGTGACATGATCTTACGCCTGCCCTGCTAATTTGCCAAATGCCAACGTCGCTTTTCGCATCATAGCACAAAGGTTCGTTTTGTGCCTGCCTGCTGGTAGGCAACTTTTAATATTCAATCACCACCCGTTGTGATAGGATGCTGTTCATGACAAACCGAAAAATTACACGCAACATTGTGTTCCTGCTGTTGGCAGTGCTGGCCGGGTGTAACCAGCCGACCATTGAGGTTGACGTTACACCAACGCCAGAAAATGAAGTCGTCGGCGTCATTTCAACGGCATTTGTCGTCCCAAATGCGCTAGACACAGAAGCCGTACCAACGGCGACCCCTATACAACCCAGCAGCACGCCATCCGGGCTGAGCGCTACGCCACAACCCACCGTGACGTTTATGGGGTCTATTGTGGGTGAGGGGTACAATCCCCCGGCAACAGAGCCGCCGCCACCGACGGACACGCCACCCGCAACCCATACGCAACCGCCCCGCCCGACGGAGCAGGATCAGCCACCCACGCAGGTACCGCCCACCCACACGGACGCGCCGCCCCCGACGGCAGCGCCGACCCAGGTTGGCACGCCGCTGCCCCCGCTCAATATGAGTGATGTTGGCATTCAGGTGTTTGACCGGGTCGAGCGTGATGAGTGGGACGTTATTATGAATCAGGTGGAAAACGACCTGGCGATGGGGTGGATTAAGGTGCAAATTGCCTGGAACTTCTACCAGCCCAACGGCCCCGGCGACGTGACAGAGGAACTGCGCCGCCTGGAAATCTACCTGGAGCAGATTCACGAAATCCGGGATGTGCGTGTGCTGGTGAGCATTGCCAAAGCGCCAGATTGGGCAAGAACAGATACTGCCGAGGACGGCCCGCCCAACGACCCGCAGCAGTTGGCCGCTTTCATCACGTTGGTACTGCAAACGTTTGGCAGTCATATTGATGCGGTTGAAGTGTGGAACGAACCGAACCTGGTTCGGGAGTGGCGCGGCCAACCGATGAACGGCGCAACTTACATGCGGTATTTCGACGCAGGATATAATGCCGTGCGTGCCTTTAACCCAGAGATAATCGTGGTGAGTGCCGGGTTGGCACCAACAGCCGATAGCGAGGGAACCCGCGATGACCGCGCCTTCCTGCGTGAGATGTACAATGCGGGGCTGGCTAACTATACCAACGTCGGCATTGGCATTCACCCCTACGGCTGGGCCAACCCGCCCGATGCCCGCTGCTGCGGCGGGCCAGAAGAACCGGGCTGGGATGAATTCCCGCAATTCTACTTCCTGGATACAATTGAAGACTACCGCAGTATCCAGGTGGCATATGGTGATACAGACACTGAGTTGTGGGTGACGGAGTTTGGTTGGGCTTCATGGGAAGGCTTGCCAGGGCAGCCACCAGATGCGTGGATGGGATACAATTCCAAGTGGGATCAGGCGAATTACACGCTCCAGGCTATCCAGATTATGCAATCGCTTGACTATGTGGGGGCGATGTTCTTGTGGAACCTGAATTTCGCACAGCCACCACTCATTGACCAGCGCGACGAGCGCGTAGCCTACAGCATCGTGCTGCCGGAAGGTGCCCCGCGTGAACGGCCCCTATACTGGATGCTGTTCGATGCTGTACGGCCAGATCAAGAACTGGCACAGTACGACTAGCCGCCATCAGGCCGATGATGCTTTGGGGCGCTGTGCCGCAGCAGGCCAACAGGCTTACCCAAACCACGCACATCCCGATTACACTGCTCAAGATCGGGTGTGGGTGGCGGTTAAACAAAACCCGCGAGCGCGTGACCGCCTGGCCACGCGCTCGCGGGTTTAACACATCGTAATGGCCGGCCGGGGGCTTAGTCGCCGCCTGTGGCCAGTACGTCTTCTTCCTCGTCTTCAACGTTGTCGCGGTCGTAAGTGCCCTGTGATTCCAACGTGATGTTGGGCAGCGCAATCTCCCGATCCTGATAGGTGTGGAAACCACTTCCCGCCGGGATCAGCTTACCGATGATGACGTTCTCTTTCAGGCCGTACAGCTTATCAACCTTACCCTCAATGGCTGCACCGGCAAGCACCCGGATGGTGTGCTGGAAACTGGCCGCAGACAGGAAGCTGTCTGTGCTTAACGCGGCCTTCGTTACACCGAGCAGGATGGGTATGCCCGCCGCAGGTTCCAGGCCCTCGCTAATCAGGCGCTCGTTGACGGTGAGCATCTGAAGCTGGTCGATGAGTTCGCCCGGCAGCAGGTTACTTCCCCCGCTGCGGGTAATTTGCACCTTAGACAGCATCTTGCGGATGATGATCTCGAAGTGCTTGTCGGCGATGTTCACACCCTGGCTGCGGTACACCTGCTGGACTTCAGACAGCAGATAAAGCTGGGCCGCCTCGCTGCCCAGGATTCGCAGAATGCGGTGCGGGTTCTTAGACCCTTCCGTGAGCTGCTGCCCGGCCTTGATCTGAGCGCCTTCGTAGATTTCCGGCATCAGGCGGGAACTGGACGGCAGTTCATATTCCTCTTCCTGGCGGCGCTCGTAGCGCACGTACAGGATGGCGCGTCCGTGTTCGTCGAATTCACCATAAACTTCGCCGCCGACACGCGCCAGTGCGACCTCGTTACCATCGGGCGACTCAGCTAACTTGTCGTTTTCCTTGACTTTCTGGCCATCTTCAACCAGCAGCATCCAGTCACTTGGAATGGTGTACTCGTCGCGGAATACCTCACTGTTAATGATCGTAGCAATGCGAACGCCATCGCGCTTGGTCAGGCGTATCACGCCGCCAATATCGCTGATGATCGCTTCACCCTTCGGCTTTTTGCGGGCTTCGAAAAGCTCTTCCACACGCGGCAGACCGCTTGTGATGTCACCACTGGCCTGGGCTGTACCACCAGAGTGGAATGTGCGCAGCGTCAACTGCGTGCCCGGCTCACCAATGGACTGAGCCGCAATAATGCCGACAGCAGTCCCGATTTCGACCATCTCACCACGACCCAGGTCGCGCCCATAACACAATGCACAGATGCCATGTACCAGGGAGCAGGTCATCGGGCTGCGAACCTGAACCTCGTTAATCGCGGCTGCATTCTGGATGCGTTGGCCAATTTCGTCGTCTATGAGTTCATTGTAACGCACGATGATCTCACCCGTTTCGGGGTCGATGATGTCCTGGGCGGCACAGCGGCCTATGATGCGGTCAAAGATCGTCTGGCCTGCGATGTCCTGGTCACGGCTGACCCAGATGCCGATCTGCGTCCCACAGTCGGTGCGGTTGATAATCACGTCCTGGGCAACGTCAACCAGGCGGCGCGTCAGGTAACCGGCGTCTGCGGTACGCAGGGCGGTGTCTGCCAGGCCCTTACGCGCACCATGCGTGGAGATGAAGTATTCCAGCGCAGTCAGCCCTTCGCGGAAGTGGCTGCGAATGGGCAGGTCGATGATACGACCAGACGGGTCAGCCATCAGGCCACGCATACCGGCTAACTGTGTGATGGGGCCAAAGCCACCCTTGGTTGCCCCTGAAATGGCCATGATTGCAATCGGGCCATACGGGTCAAGCGTGCGGCGGATAAGCTCCTGAAGCGTGTCTTTGGCGTTAGTCCACTGCTCAACTGTGATCTGATAGCGTTCCTCTTCGGTAAGCAAGCCGCGCCGAAAGTCCCTCTCGGCTCGCTCAACAATGCTTTCTGCCTGACCAAGTACGGCCTGACGCTCGGCAGGAATCGTCAGGTCAGATACAGCAATCGTCGTGCCCGACACGGTCGCGTACTTAAAGCCGTAGTTCTTGATGTCGTCTACAACATCGGTGGTGCGCTCAGCACCGATAGTCGTGTAGCAGCGGGCCACCAAGTTATTCAGGCCCTTCTTGCCCAGTGTTTCCTGCACGTAGCGCATTTCGTCTGGCAAGATGCGGTTGAAGATCGCCCGACCCACAGTCGTCGGCTCTGGCTCTTCCTGCGGGCCGCTTTCGTCATTGTAGTTACCCAGCAAAATCGGCGTGTGCAGTTCCACCAAGCCCAGGCCGTACAGATACTCCACCTCGTCCATGTCCACCACCAGACGCCGCTCATGCAGGTTGGTGATGACAAGATCGTTTTGCAGGCCACGCTTCTTGATAAGCTTGCGAACCTCAACAGCGTTTGCCAGGGTGGCGTCTACCTCACCGTCAATGACAGCTTGCAGCATCCGGTCAACAGCCGTTTCGGTCACGTATTTGCGCCCGTTTTCATCTTCGGCTATCGCATCTTCATAGATGATAACGCCGGGAATGTCGTGATTGAGGGTGTGGTAGTAACCGTTAGAGTGGAAGGCAATCCCGATCTTGTAATCTGCACTTTGCAGCGAATCAAATGACCGAAACTCATTGGCACGCTCTGGACGGGCTACGATTTCAACCGTTGGGTCTATCGTCAGGTAGTAGCAACCCAGCACCATATCCTTCGCCGGGCCGACGATGGGCGACCCATCTGACGGCCTGAGCAGGTTGCGCGTGCTGAGCATAAGTTCACGGGCCTCACGCACAGCCTTTTCGCTCAGCGGCACATGAACAGCCATCTGGTCACCGTCGAAGTCCGCGTTAAACGCGGAGCAGACCAGCGGATGAATCTGGATGGCTTTACCTTCTACCAGCAGCGGCTCAAATGCCTGAATGCCCAGGCGGTGCAGTGTAGGCGCACGGTTAAGCATCACCGGGCGTTCCTGGATGACCTCTTCCAGCACTTCCCACACTTCGGGCCGCTCACGCTCAATGATACGCTTGGCCCCCTTCACGTTGCTGGCGTAGCTGTGACGCACCAGACGGCTAATCACAAATGGGCGGTAAAGCTCCAGGGCCATCGTCTTGGGTAGGCCGCACTGATACAGCTTCAGCTTCGGCCCAATCACAATCACCGAACGACCGGAGTAGTCCACACGTTTACCCAGCAGGTTACGGCGGAAGCGCCCCTTCTTACCTTTGAGCATGTCGCTGAGGGACTTCAGTTCGCGGCGACCCCGACGGCTGAGCGCCTTACCCCGCTGGCTGTTGTCAATCAGGCTGTCTACGGCTTCCTGAAGCATACGCTTTTCGTTGCGGACGATCACATCCGGTGCGCCCAGTTCCAGCAGATGTTTGAGGCGGTTGTTGCGGTTAATCACACGGCGGTATAGGTCGTTAAGGTCGCTGGTTGCAAAGCGGCCACCGTCAAGCTGCACCATCGGGCGCAGGTCTGGCGGAATCACCGGCAGCATGGTCAGGATCATCCACTCAGGCCGGTTGTCGCTCTTACGCAGCGCTTCCAGGACGGTCAGGCGCTTGGTGGCCTTCTTCTTGCGCTGCTTGGAGCGCGTGGTGCGTACTTCGTGCCACAGTTCCTTAGACAGCTTTTCCATGTCCAGATGTTGCAGAATCTCGTGGAAGGCTTCAGCACCCATATTGGCGTTGAATACGCTGCCATAGCGCGACCGCATCTCGCGGTACTGCGCGTCTGAGAGGAACTGGCCGACTTCAAAGCGCTCGATTTCTTCGCGGGCACGCTTGGCGCTGTCCCGGATGACCTCAAGGCGCTCTTCGAGTTCCTTCACATCCTCATCCAGGCTCTCAGATGCGGCACCCGCGTAGTTTTCGTATTCATGGCGCACGACACCAACTTCGTGGTCACGCTCTTCTTTGACAATGGTTTCAAGCTCGTTGAGGTAGGCTTGCAGCACTTCCTGCACCAGTGATAGCCCGTCGCGGGCGACGACTTCGCCCTTGGGAACGATCACTTCATCAGCCGTCTTCAGGGCCAGGTTTTCAGGGGCGGGCTGGCCGACAATGGATTCCAAACGGCTCTGTAAGTTCTGTGCCTCTTGAATGACTGCATCAGTGCGGCGCGTGAGTTCGTTTTCAAAATGTGTTTCGACCTGGACGATACGCGCTTCAATGGGGCCGAGGTCGGCGTCACGCTCCTCCTGAACAATTGTCCTACGCCCTTCGATTTCAGCGAGGATAGCTTGCTCTTTTTCCTGCAATTCGCGGTCGATCCGCTTTAACGCACGCTGGCGGGCGTCTTCATCAACACGGGTAATCACAAACTGCGCGAAGTACAGCACGCGGTCCAGGTTGCGGCGGCTTACGTCTAGCAGTAGGCCCAGGTAGCTTGGGACGCGCCGGGTATACCAAACATGAGCAACGGGTGCTGCCAGCGAAATGTGGCCCATACGCTCCCGCCGAACGGAGGCACGGGTAACCTCAACACCACACTTGTCACAGATGATGCCCTTGTAGCGAATATTCTTATACTTGCCGCAGTAGCATTGATAGTCTTTCGTTGGGCCGAAAATGGTCTCACAGAACAGTCCATCCTTTTCGGGGCGCAGGCGGCGGTAGTTGATCGTCTCCGGTTTGGTGACTTCGCCGTATGACCACGAAAGGATCTGTTCCGGTGAGGCTAGGCTGATACGCAGTGCGCTAAAATCTTTCGCCTCCAAGGCGTGTCCTCCTGATTGTGCAAGGGGTGGGACGGGTATTTAGTTGAACCTGCTGATTGAGAGCGAGGTACGAGGTAGATGTATGTTGTGGGTACAACTACTCGTCGGGGGGAGTGCTAACGACTCCCAGCGTACCTCATAGGATACGCGACATCTTGGGATTGGTCAAGAGGGTAAACAACACCTATGAGTGCATCTTTGTACAATGCAACCGTAGGCAAAGCTATGAGGGGTTGATTGGGGTATTGATCCCCGAACGCGGCCAATATATCACAAATTTTCGCTACGCACGAGTTAAGTTACGGTGAAAGGACTATCCCTGTAGCCAAGACGCGCCCAAACTGAATGGTACAATCTGCGTTTGATGGTAACGTCCTGACGTTGGGACGGCTCAGCTTGAAGGGACAAACAATCTCATGACAAACACAAAGCCCGCGCTCGTCGTTTTGGCAGGCGGCGCGTCGTCGCGGATGTGGCCGCTGCGCGAGAAGTCACTCATTCGTTTTGGCAGTCAAACCCTGCTGGAAAGGCAGCTTGACAGTCTGGCTGGGGTGGGTTTTGAGCAGGCCGTGATCGTCACCAACCCCGGCAATCATGATGCTGTTGCGGAACTTACCGCTGCTGTGGCGGGGATGACGGTGCAGCTTGCTACACAGGCCGAACCTAAAGGTATGGGGGACGCGCTGCTGCAAACCCGTGCTGCCGTTGAAGCGCTTAACGCAAACGCGGTGTACGTCACGCAGGTGCATGACGTGGTGGAACTGGCGCTGCATCACAACATCCTGAGTGCGTATGCGGCTGACCCGACGCAGTCCTACATTGCGGGTTACAAAGTGGCGTCATACTTTCCGGGTGGCTATCTGGTCGTTGATGCGGGTGGGCGTATTACAGATGTACACGAAAAGCCTGGTGCGGGCAACGAGCCAAGTGACCTGGTGAACTTGGTAGCGCATTTGCATCAGGATGCCCCGGCCCTGTATAACGCCATCGAAGCCGAATATGCATCTGATACCCACACAGACGATCACTATGAGCGGGCAATGGCCAGGCTAATGCAGCAGTCGGTCTATCAGGCAGTGGTGCATAATGGCCACTGGAGTGCCCTCAAGTACCCCTGGCATGTGCTGGATGTGATGAATTTCTTTCTGGATCAAATTGAGGGGCAGCACATCAGCGAAAACGCCTTCGTTGCAGATACGGCCAAACTGTTTGGCAACGTCTACATTGGTGAAAACGTGAAGATTTTCCCTGGTGCGACGGTGGCCGGGCCAGCCTACATTGGCGCTGGCACCGTGATTGGCAATGGGGCGCTTGTCCGCAATTCGATGGTGCTGGATGGGTGTGAAGTCGGGTTTACAACCGAAGTCGCCCGCAGCTACGTCGCGCCGGACTGCCACATGCACGCCTGTCGTGTGTTAGATTCCGTGTTTGCAACGGGGGTGAACTTCTCGGCGGGCTGTACGACGGCCAACCTCCGCATTGACAAAGGCATCGTCAAAAGCACCGTCAAAGGCAACCGGATGCTGACGGGCCGCGACAAACTTGGGGCTATCGTTGGCCGGGATGCGTTTATTTCCGTTGATGCGATGACCATGCCGGGGGTTAAGCTAGGGGAGCGCTCTGTCGTCGGGCCAACCACCAATGTAGAGGCTGACTTGCCCGACGACAAGCGCATTTACGTCAAACAGGAACACATCATCACGGACGCTTAGCACCTTACACAGATGTATCCGGGTTGCGCGGATGGCCACCACCCAGCATCACAGAGCGCTGGTAAGCTGCCCAGATGCCCCGCGCCACCGCAGCCCGCAGCCCTTGCTGTTCCATGTGATATAACCCCTCGGCAGTGGTGCCGCCTGGGCTTGTCACTTGATTGCGAAGCACTGCCGGGTGTTCACCGCTCTGGCGGGCGTACTCGGCAGCCCCGCTGACGGTGTGGGTCACGAGCTTGGCGGCATCTGCCCGTGAAAAGCCCATGTGGACGGCGGCGTCTATCATGGCCTCCATGAACAGGAACACATACGCCGGGCCAGAGCCGCTCACAGCGGTGGCCATATCCAGGTAGCTCTCGTTGGGCACCCGCACCGTTTCACCCAGCGATTGCAACAACTGCTCGGCCATGGCTTGCCCGGCTTCGCTTACTGCATTTGTGCTAAGCCATGCTGTGATGCCGTGCCCGATAGCGGCGGGGGTGTTCGGCATGGAGCGCACCATGCGCTCGACGTGTAGGCGGCGGCAAACATGACTAATGGTCACCCCGGCCATGATGCTCAGCACAAAATCTGCCTCCGCAACGTCCCCGGCGATGTCGGCCACAACGCTATCGAAATACTGCGGCTTGACCGCCATGACAACGATGTCGGCACCCCTCACAGCCTCTATGTTAGATGGCGTGTAGCGCACACCATGCGCTGTGACGAGTTGTTCGCCGCGTTCGCCGTCAGGGTCGGCAACGGTGATTTGCGTGGGCTGTAGAATGCCCTGTCGCAGCACCCCGCCAATCATGGCGCTGCCCATCATGCCGCCGCCGATGAAGGCGACCTTCTTACCCGCAAAGGCGCTCATGCGGTGACTCCGGGCAGCACATAGGGCAGGTTTTCCAGGCAGTATTCACTGGCAGCCAACACCCGCGCCATCTGCACTTCTACACCGATACCATGCCCTTCGGCAACAGCAATGCGGCTGTCTTCACGGATAGTGAACGCCGGTTCGGCAATGTCCGGGTCAAAGTAGCGATCTGTTGCAGAGATGTCGCAGGGCAGCGTAACGGCGGGCAGGCTGGCGAATGCGAGGTTGGCTGCCCGGCCCACGCCGGTTTCCAGCATCCCACCAATCCACAGTGGCACGTCATTTTCTGCACAGAACTGGTAGATTTTCAGACTTTCGGTGTAGCCGCCTACACGGGCGGGCTTCAGGTTGATAATCTTGCATGACCCCAGTTCGATAGCAAGCTGCGTATCCCCCAGCGTCAAAATACTCTCGTCCAGGCAGACGGGGGTTTCAAGCTGGGGCTGCAACTTACTGTGCAGGTAGATGTCGTTGTAAGGCAGGGGCTGCTCAATCATGAGCAGGTCATAATCGTCAAGCTGCTTGAGGTGGGCGGTGTCGTCCAACGTGTAGGCGCTGTTGGCGTCCAGCATAAGCGAAATATTTGGGTAGGTGCTGCGGACGCCCTGGGCCAACTCTAAGTCCCAGCCCGGCTTGATCTTCAGCTTGATGCGCTTGTAGCCCTGATCCAACCGCTTTTGGATGATTTCCAGAGTGGCGTCTACGCTGTCCTGAATGCCAATGCTCACACCAACGGTGGCATAGCCCGTTGGTTTGTGCTGCTCCCCTTTGATTGCGGGCAGGGAGGCGGCGAATAAGTCAGCCAGGCTCATCTCGTTTGCTTTGGCGAAGGTGTCCCACACGGCGGCTTCCAGGCCGTGATGGGCCAGCGGGTGCCCGCGTGTACCGCTGAGCATGGCCTGCACGTCTGTGGGATGGTTGATGGTTGCATCCAGCAGGGTAGGGACGAGGAACTCGGTTAACACATGGAAGGCGGTGCTCATCGTCTCATAGATGTAGCCGGGTTTGATTTCCGCAGAGACTTCGCCCCAGCCAATCACGCCATTTGTGGTTTCCAGGCGGATGAGAATCGCGGTCTTGAAGGGTTCTTTGCCAAAGCTCGTGCCCAATCGCTCCACGAGTGGCAGGGCAATGGGATAAAGACGGATACTGCTAACGGTGATTGGTTTCATGCGGTGCGGGTCCCTTCTGTGTGTTTTTTGCTGTTAGACGGCGTATTTGCGTGGTCTAGGCGCGGTTCAAAACGTAATAAACGCGCCCAACGCTACCATTGGCGGCTGAGCGCACAAAATCGACCACAGTATAACCCGATTGCAGGCAGGCTTCTAAGGTCTGCCGGTTGTGGTCGCGCCAGGTTGCGGCCAGGGCAGGTGCTTGCTCTTCGATTTCAGCGTGATTGGGCGGCACCTCGATGAGCAGCCACCTGGCGTCATCCGGGTCAGTGATTGCCTGGGTAGGGGTCAGGTAGCCGGTGTTAGCCATTTGGGCAGGGTTGACGACGATAGCGCCCATGTCGATGTAGTCTGCAACAGATGGCTGCGCTATGATCCCTGCGGCACGTTCGGCAACGTGTGGCGCGGTGATCGGCCACTCCAGTTGTAAGCGGTCGCTGTATCCCGTTGGACTGAGGCCGCCAATGTTGCTTGTGCCATAGTGGTTACGGTAGAAGTCGTAGCAAACGCCGCCCAGTTTGTGCAGGTTCAGGTAGGCGTTAGGGGCCAACAGCGGGTCAAACGTCCACACAACGCGGTTAAGGCCCTGTTCTAATGCGAGGTCACGCTGGGCTATCTTGAGCCGGTAGCCGAGGCCGTGGTTGCGGTAGGCGGGCAGCACGACCATCCGCTTGGAGAAGATATACGGCGCGCGCGGCACATCTTCATGAGGGCTGCCCAGCCCGACTAACCCGATCAGCACCGCAGCGATGTTGTCTCCGTCTGTAGCGGCCAACACATGCCCGCCCGTTGCGACAATGGTGTACAGCATATGCTCTGGAATCACGGCGCTGTAATCGGTGCCCCAGTAGGTTTTTTGCAAGTCAACCGCCGTCTGCATCTCACTAATGGTGTGCAGCGGGCGAATTTGGAGGGTGTTGTTACTCATTTAGAAACTCCGAGGGCGGCGTCGAAAGACGGCGCGTAAGGTGGCACCCATACCGTTCGCACCGGGCAGGTAGGTGAGCAGCGTGTCTTCCAGGCGATGCGGCTTGATCGTGTAGTAGCGCGTCAGGTTGCTAATTTTGGCCACCCGATTTGTTGCCAACAGGTCCAGCCATTGCGGGGTAAGCAGCGTGCGTGGCAGCAGAAGCCGCGTCACCTGATTGATCCAGCGCAGGGTATAGGGCGGCACCGACACAATCAGGCGCTCGCGCCCGCTAACGCGCATCACTGTGCGAATGAGATCACGCAGGGTGATATATTCCGGCCCGCCGATTTCGACAACCTGATCGACCGTGTCCAGATTTTCCAGCGTTTGCGTGATGGCCTCAACCAGATCATGAATGTAGATGGGGTGCAGCACAACTTCCCCGCGTCCGGGCATCAAAAACAGGATTGGGTTGCTAAACAACTGCATCGCAATGTGGTTGATGAAGGCGTCATCCTGGCCGAACACCACGCCAGAGCGGATAATGGTATAGGCTGTGCCACCAGAGCGAATGATTTCCTCCACACGGCCTTTAACGCGCATCAACGGGTAGGCAGCGGACGGTGTGGCCCCCAGGTGGCTGAGCGTGATGATGCGCCCGACGCGGGCGCTGCGGGCGGCTTCCACCAGGTTGCGTGTGCCGAGGACTTCCACCCGCTCCAGGTCACGCTCATAACCCCACCACTGCGCGTTTTCCAGGTGGATGACGGTGTTCACGCCACTCATAGCCTGATATAGCACAACGCTGTCCATCAACGTGCCGACGATAATGTCAGGGTCAGTTTCCCAGGGAGTTTTGGTAGTATGGTGTGTTGGCAGCAGGCAGCGTACTGGGTAACCATCCTGGAGCAGCCGCTCCACGAGATGTTTGCCGATAAAGCCTGTTGCACCTGTAACAAGAATCATGCTAAGGATTGTAGCACGCGCAGCGCGTCATGTTTAGGAAGATTATGGCCGCAACGCACGTCCGCTTTAAGGGTTTATGAGTGGGCTAACGTTGCCATTCCTTCACCATATCGGCATAATTCAACGCTTAGCGGAAATAGAGTGGAAAATGACAACACAGGAGAAGACATTGTGGAACGACGGCGCGTAGTCATCACGGGCATGGGGATCATTTGCCCGACGGGTAACACAGTTGAAGAAGCGTGGAAAAATGCAGCCGCCGGGAAGTCCGGCATTCGCACGCTAGAGCGCGTAGACACGACACGTATTGCAAATAAAATCGGCGGTGAAGTCGTCAACTTCGACCCCGACGAATACTTTGGGCGGCGGGTCGCCCGACGCACAGACCGTGTGACGCAACTGGCGATGGTCGCTTCGGAGCAGGCTATGCAAGACAGCGGCCTGGAGGTGACGGACGACAATCAGTACGACATCGGCTGCATTATTGGGTCGGGTATTGGTGGCATCGAAACGATTGTGGACACCGTTCGCATGTTCGAGGACAAAGGGCATAAGGGCATCAGTCCGCTGGCTATCCCGATGATGCTGATCGACTCTACGGCGGCCAAAATTTCGATGGAATACGGCTTGCGCGGCCCGAATTACAACATCACAACGGCCTGTGCAACGGGCAACAACTGCATTGGCGAGGCGACTGACCACATCCGGCATGGGCGCGTCAAGGCGATGCTGGCTGGCAGCTCAGAGTCCGCGTTTGTTGAATCAGCTATTGCCAGTTTCAACAACATGACCGCCCTTTCCCGTCGCAACGACGCGCCACACAAAGCCTCTCGCCCATTCGATGCAGACCGCGACGGCTTCGTTATGGGTGAAGGCGCTGCCGTGCTCGTGCTAGAAGACCTGGATCACGCGCTGGCACGCGGCGCGAAAATCTATGCAGAAGTGTTGGGCTACGGCCACACGTCAGACGCACACCACGTCACCGCCCCGCTTGAAACCGGTGAAGGGGCCACAATGGCCATGCTCAAGGCCATGCAAGATGCGGACCTGAATGTAAACCAGATTGACTACATCAACGCCCACGGCACCAGCACCCCCCTTAACGACAAATCAGAAACGACTGCTATTAAGAACGCACTTGGTGAGCAAGCGTACAACATACCGATTAGCTCCACCAAGTCGGTGACCGGGCACTTGCTGGGGGCTGCTGGCGCGGTGGAAGCGGTCTTTTCGATCATGGCCATGTGTGAAGACTTTGCCCCGCCAACGGTGAACCTGGAAACGCCCGACCCTAACTGTGACCTGAACTACGTCCCCAACGTGGGGGCCAAACACACGATTCGCACGGCAATGAGCAACTCGTTTGGCTTTGGCGGCCACAATGCCGTATTGATCTTCGGTGAATACAACGCCAATGGCAAATTATAGCTCAAACGGCTCTGGCCACGGGCACGCCCACACGCCCGGTCAACTGCGTTACGCTCACATTGTTGGCTGGGGGATGGCCGTCCCTGAGCGGGCCATGACCAACGATGACCTCGCGGCTGTCGTCGAGACAAATGACGAGTGGATTCGGTCACGGACGGGGATTGGCCAGCGATATATCGCCAATGAGCGTGAAACGACGGCGAGCCTGGGCCTGAAGGCCGCGCAGCGGGCGCTGGACGTTGCCGACATTCTACCGTTTGAAGTGGACTTGGTGATTGTTGCCACGTCTACGCCGGAGAATATCTTTCCGAGTACGGCCAGCCTGATTCAAAACTGGCTGGGTGCCAGCCGGGCAGGGGCTTTCGATTTGAGTGCGGCCTGTTCGGGGTTTGTGTATGGGGTCGATATGGCGGCACAGGCCATTCGCACCGGCAGTATCGAAACGGCGGTTGTTATCGGGGCCGAAACGATGTCACGCCTGTTGGACTGGCGAGACCGCAGTACGTGCATTCTGTTTGGGGATGGCGCGGGTGCCGTTGTGTTGACGGCCAGTGAACAGCCCGGTGGGGTGTTGTCTTCCGTGCTGCGCTCAGACGGGTCGGGCTATGACTTGCTGGGCGTACCGACGGTGGGTAGCTGTGATATTTCTTACTCCAAAGACGCTCACAAGTTGCACAAGCTGCATATGAACGGGCGCGAGGTGTTTAAGTTCGCCACCCGTATTGTTGGGGAAAGTATTCAGCAGGCGTTGGCCGACGCCGGTCTTGATCTGAATGATCTGTCTTTAGTCGTTCCACACCAGGCCAATGACCGGATTTTGCAGTCTGCGGCGCGTAACCTGAAGCTAGACCCGGAGAAGTTTTTCAGCACTATCGAGAAGTATGGCAACACTTCTGCCGCGTCAATTCCGATTGCGTTGTGTGAGGCCATTAAGCAAGGTGAAATCAAAGACCGTGACAATATCGCCTTTGTTGGATTTGGGGGCGGGTTGACGTGGGCAGCTATGGTCGTGCAGTGGGGCGTCCCCAAAGATGACCGCAGCGCAAGGATCAATCAGCAGCGTCGTCGTTTCACCTACTTCCTGGCACGTTGGCGGGCACGCCTGCTGCGCTACCGGCGGCGAGCCAATGATCGCATCAACCGGGTGCGACCCCAGGCTGGCCGCATCAATCGCCTGCGGACGAAGGTTGAAACGGAGGACTTCGACTGACCCTTAAAAATTCGTTGTCGTATAATGGCGAATAGGCTGTAAAATATAGGCGACATCATGTTGTATGCTTGGAGGAGATCATTGTGACGGAAGAAAAAGCGACCGTACTATACATCGAGGACAATCCGCAAAATATGCGGTTGGTTCGTAAGTTTTTACGGATGGGCGGGTACAAGATGCTAGAAGCCGAGACAGGGAGCGATGGTCTGCAATCTGCACGGTCTAATGTACCCCATTTGATTTTGTTGGACATCAACCTGCCAGATGTTGATGGGGTTGATGTGGTGAAGGAACTCAAGAGTACATCGGGGATTGACCACATCCCGGTGATTGCGTTGACGGCCAACGCAATGCACGGCGACCGCGAGCGCTTTTTGGAAGCTGGTTGTGACGATTACCTTTCCAAGCCGGTGAGTAAGAACGACCTGCTGGAAAAATTGAGCATCCTAATTAAGCAAGAACAGAGTTAGTGGGGTCAACCTGGCTGGTGCGGCATGTGCTTCGGTTACCCGCATCAGTCCATCAATAGATTGTATCGGAAACGAAAAGGCGTAAAATCAAAACAGCGCAGATAGACTGATGTACTTTCGCTTTTACCCGGTGCAAGTGCCACAGGCATAGGCGCACGACAGCGTGGACACTGGTTTTCTGCCCCCTCACCCCCAAATGCCCCCGCGATCCTGACTTGTGGGTAATGCTTAGCCCACACGGGGCTAGGGGACTTTCGAGAACCGTCTTGGCACCCTTTCTCCCCACTGTGGAGAAAATGGGGCATCCACGCTATCTTGTGGTCGTACCAACGTGTTTTGAATTGGATTTAACCTGGGGTTGGGTGTTGCAAAGGTTAGGCTAGATCTTTCGCAGCCAACCGATAATCCGCTTGATAGCCCCGCGCTGCTTTTCTTGCTGGGATTGATATTCTTCTTCGAGGCGCATCGTCAGGTCTTTGAGGTCTGATATACGAATTTGCATATCATTGACGATCACAAACTCGTCGTTTAACACACGGAAGCTGCGCGGCTCACGGTTGTACAGCTTTTTGTAAACTTGATTGTAACGGAACACTGTGCTTTGTAACTCTGAGCGCATCGTGCTGACCATGAGTTTTTGTTATCATATGTAATAGATACTTGAAGTATAGCACAAAAAAGGCTTTTCGCGTACAACGATTCATGGATACGCTTGCAGTCTGTTATACTGCTCCAAATGGCCACCAACAAACAGCGCAAACTCATGACAATACCTCAAGCAAACTATGCAGCAGCAGTGACCGCAATCCGCGAAAAAATCGGGGACTTCCAGCCAACCATCGGGTTGGTGTTGGGGTCTGGATTGGGGGCACTGGCTGGTGAACTCGATAAGGCGATTGTGGTTGCTGATGCCAACATCCCCGGCTACCCGGCAGCGACCGTTGAAGGCCACAGCGGCAATCTTGTATTCGGTCAACTTGAAGGGCAGGATGTTGTGGTTCAGCAGGGGCGTGCCCATCTGTATGAAGGGTACACCCCGCAGCAGGTGACGTTTCCCATCCGGTTGATGGCGCAGCTAGGTGTGCAAACGCTTATCCTGACGAACGCAGCCGGAGGCATCAATGCAGATTTCGACGCGGGCGACATCATGCTCATTAACGACCATATCTATTTTGCTGGTTTGGCTGGCATGAACCCACTCATCGGCCCCAATGACGACGCCATTGGCCCGCGTTTTGTGGGTATGGCCCAAACGTATGACCGCGACTTGCGCCAGTTTGCGTTGGATGTAGCATTTGAAGCCAAAGAAACCCTGCGCCAGGGCGTGTATGCGTGCGTCACCGGGCCGCAGTTTGAAACGCCCGCAGAAATTCGCTTGTTCCGCACGCTGGGCGCAGACGCCATCGGTATGTCTACCGTGCATGAGGTGGTGGTTGCCCGTCATGCAGGCTTGCGCGTGCTGGCCCTTTCCAGCATTACCAACGTCGCCATTGACGAAATCGACACAACGCAAGAAACCTCTCACGTTGAAGTGATGGAAATGGGTGCGGTGATCGTGCCCAGGCTGGCAAGGATCGTTCGGGGTGTGGTAAGGCAGATCAACGCATGAAAAGCTTCATGTTCCTGATTGACCAGTTGGCAATCGGGCTGTACATCATGATTGGCATTGGTACGTTTTTGGCGTGGCGCAATTGGGGCCTCGCTCAACGTGACTTTCGTGAAACGTACTTCGAGTTGGAGCGCGGGCTGGCCCGCTATCGCCGTGCGAACGCAATCACGGGGCTGCTACTGCTAATTGAGGCAGCCTTGCTGATTCTGGGGATTCAGCGGGTGGTGGTGCCCACGCTGGAAGCGCAGGACGCGGAACTGGGGCAAATCCTGGCACCGGTAGAAGACCTGCCCTTCAACACCCCCACCCCGCAGGTGCGTGACGACACGGCGATTGACGACAGCGAGGTGGTTGATTTGATTGATGCCACCCAGCCATTTGAGGCGATCCAGATTACGCCGACGCTTACCCCAACACCCGTTGGTACGATTGTTCCTAATCCGGGTGAGGTGGTGGGGTGTGATACAGACAATGCGTTTTTGCAGGTGCCTGCGAACGGCATGGTCGTGTTTGAAGCCGTAGATGTGCGCGGGACCGCCTTCACAGACAATTTTGCATTCTATCGCTTTGAACTTCGGGGCGAAAGCACATCGAATGAGTTCGCACCGCTGGTAGACTACACCCAACCGGCTGAGGAGCTAATATCGCTGGGCCAGTTTGTGCCCAGCTTTTACGTGCCAGGGGAATACCAGTTTCGGCTCAATGTGTTTGATATTTCAGGTGAGGTCAAAGCCACCTGCACGCTGAATATCATCATCAGCGACCCCATCCCCACGCCCACGCCGCTACCGTCACAGTAGGCTTGTGATGCGGTTGGGGTTCATCAGGGCGGGCCGGGCTGGCAGGGTGTGGCCCAGGTTATAAGGTGATGGTGAGCTATGGAATGCCCGCAGCACGTGGGCCATCGAGCAGCTATCGGAATAAGGACAAGACGATCATGGCGCGAAACACCATTCGTGACATCCAGACACTGAAAGACGCGCCGGAGCGCATCACCATGCTCACGGCGTATGATGCAACAAGTGCCCGCCTTGCAGAAGCAGCGGGCGTGCCGATGCTGCTGGTTGGTGACACCCTCGGCATGGTGATTCAGGGGCACGACTCGACCATTCCTGTCACGCTAGACCACATGATTTACCACGCAGAGATTGTTACCCGTGTAACGGAAAAGCCGCTGGTGGTGGGCGATCTGCCCTTTATGACGTATTCCGTCAGTGAGGAGCAAGCCCTTCAGAATAGTGCCCGCCTGATGCAAGAGGGCGGTGTGAGCGCGGTCAAGCTGGAAGGCGGTGAGACATTGGCCCCCACCATTGAGCGCATTGTCCACGCGGGCATTCCGGTGATGGCCCATATCGGCCTGACGCCGCAGAGTGTCAATAATTTTGGCGGCTTTCGAGTGCAGGGGCGCGATGTGGATACGGCCAAGCAGCTACTGCGCGACGCTGTTGCCATCGAAGCTGCCGGGGCCTTTGCTATTGTGCTGGAATTGGTGCCAACACTGCTGGCCAAAACGATCACCGAAAAGCTGACCATCCCGACAATCGGTATCGGGGCCGGGCCACACACCGACGGGCAGGTGCAGGTCTTCCATGACATCCTGGGCCTGTTCGATGAGTTTGTACCGCGCCACACCCGCCGCTATGCCGAAATCGGGGCTGCGATGCAGGCTGCTATTACCAACTACGTCAAGGATGTAGAAACGGGCACCTTCCCGACGGATAAGAACAGCTTCTCCATGCGTGAGTCGGTACTGGACGAGCTGTTGGAAGATAGCAATCATGCAAGTCACCCGGACCGTTGACGATCTGCGGGCGGCCCGCTCAATGCTGCATGGCCGTGTGGGCCTCGTCCCGACGATGGGAGCGCTTCATGCGGGTCACATGGCCCTTGTAGAGCAGGCAAGGGCGGCCAACGACGCGGTTATTGCGACCCTATTCGTAAACCCCACCCAGTTTGGCCCGGATGAAGACCTTTCGAGTTATCCGCGCACGCTGGAAAGCGACCTGCAAAAGCTGGCGGCGGCTGGGGTTGATCTCGTGTTCACCCCCACGCCACAGGTGATGTACCCGGCGGGCTTTCAGACGTATGTCAATGTGGGGCAGGTCGCGCAGCCGTTGGAGGGCGCACACCGTCCGGGTCACTTTCGGGGGGTGGCGACGGTTGTGGCCAAGCTGTTCAATTTGACGCAGCCGCAGCGGGCTTACTTCGGCCAGAAGGACGCGCAGCAGGTGGTCGTCATCCGGCGGGTGGTGTCCGACCTGAATTTGCCTGTTGAGGTGGTCGCCGTGCCCACCGTCCGCGAAGCGGATGGGCTGGCGCTCAGTTCGCGCAATGCTTACCTGACTGCTGAGCAGCGAGAAGCGGCAACGGTGTTGAGCCGCGCCCTTGACGCTGCCGCCGAGCAGTATGCTGCGGGCAAGCGTCACCCTGACGCGCTGCGGGATGCAATGTGGACGATGCTTCGAGCCGAGCCGCTGGCCAGGGTCGATTATGTGTCCGCAGCGGATGCGGTCACGCTGGCGGAGTTGGACGCGCCAACAGAGGGGCCGATACTTGTCTCGCTGACGGTACAAATTGGGCAGCCGCGCCTGTTGGATAACCGCCTGCTCCCCGCATACCTGAATACAGTGGAAGGGTTAACCACGCATTTGGGCGCAGTGTCGTAACGCACGTTCTAATGCATTTTTGACGCCGTTCCAGTAACTTCTATGCGATACTTTCCGGGATACTTTCGCGTATAGTGGTGTAAAGATTCAGACAAGGAGTGATAGCCAATGATGTTCTTCGACATGAACTATCTGTTGTATGTGTTCCTGCCCGCCATTGTGCTGTCGTTGGGGGCGCAGGCGTTCCTTTCGATGACCTATCGCAAGTGGAGCAACACGGCGAATGGTCGCAGTATGACAGGGATGCAGGTGGGCGATTATCTCGTCCGTAACACCAACCTGATGAACGTGAATTTTGAGGGGACGCCGGGCCGCCTGAGCGACCACTATGACCCGCAGTCGCACACGGTTCGCATGTCCCAGGATATTGCCACGCATCCGTCTGTTGCGGCGATGGCGATTGTGGCACACGAGTTGGGCCATGCTCAGCAGCACCAGGAACAATCTGCACTCATTGCGATGCGGAGCTTTCTGGTTCCGGCGATGACAATCAGCCCGAACATCGCCATGGGCTTGATTTTCGCGGGCCTGATTTTCAACTTCACCGGCCTGATTAACCTGGGCATCCTGTTTTTCAGTGTGGTGGTCGTTTTCATGCTGCTGACGCTGCCCGTCGAGATTGATGCCAGTATGCGCGGCCTGCGGATGATGACCAACACCGGGCTTATCGTCAACGACGATGAGCGTAGTGGTGCCCGCATGGTGCTGACGGCTGCCGCCATGACCTATGTTGCTGCTGCGGTACAGGCTGTGTTGCAGTTGATCTACTTTATCGGCCTCAGCCGCGACTAATCCATACCAACCAGGGGAGGCACCTCGCCTCCCTTTCTGCTACTTTTACTCGCTATTCCAACCCCGCCCGCCGCCGCTCCTCGCGGTAGGCTTCTGGCGTGTCCACATCCCGCAGTACGCTGTCGTTATTCACCAACACATACGCAATCTGATCCTGATTCGCCTTGATAACAGCGCGGGGTGCGCTGTCTTCCGGCAAGTCCAGGAATTCATGCCAGTAGCGCTTATCAATCAGAATCGGATGGCCCCGCTGCATCTTGTAGCTTGGCGCTACAATGTCCCCCTGACCTTCGGCATAGGCTCCCATCACCATATGGACGGTTTTGGCCTGAATGCGCGGCTGGTCGCCCAGCACAATCATAGTGGCGGCGATGTGATCGGGCATGGCCCGTAGCCCCGCTTTCACAGATGACAGCATCTCGCCCGTCTTATAGTCTTTGTTGTGGGCTACGGTCACACCAAGCGGGTGTACGCGCTCTTTCACTTCGTGGCCCCGGTGCCCGGTGACGACGGTGATATGATCGACACGGGCAAGGTGCAATTGGTGGATGATATGCTCAATGATGGTGCGGCCATTAAGCCAGGGCAGCAGGATTTTCATGTCGCCCATGCGCGTAGACATCCCGGCGGCCAGCACGATAGCGCCAATGGGCCGCTGCACCTCATAGATGGGGTCAGCGGCCCGAACAGACCCCATCGCAATGCCATGTAAGCGGGACGGCCTTTGTTCCCCATGTGTGGATGCCTGTACTCGCAGTGCAAGCTGCGCGATAAGGCGTGCCCGTGCCCGCGTGTACCCATTTTGGGGCACCTGGTTAATCAGGGCCGTGATACGCGCCTTCGCCGGGATGTTCTTCAGGCCGAGTGTCTCATCACGTAGCACTTGCGCCACCCAGGGCGATTTGACGCGATTGCCTATGCCGAAACCATAGCGCCTGTTGATGGCAGTGGCGTTGTAGACGTGGGTTTCGTCAAGCGGTTGGCCCAACACATTTAATCCAACAACGGGAACAACAAGCGTCGTGTCTGGCGGGATGGCGGGTTCATTGGCATACGGTGCCTTCATCGCCAGGCCGTTAGCACTGTCTGCTTCTATCAGCAGCACATCGGAGTTGACCGCGTCGAGCAGTTGTTGGATGCGCTGTGAGCTGACACCGGACACCTGCCCGTCATCTTTGCCGCTGTGTAGAAAAACAAACGGCTGTTCACTTAGAGCGGTAGCGATCTCACCTGTTGGTGATTCAGCAGGGAGCGTGAGCGGCATTAAGTTCAGGTCATCAGGCTGGATGTGGGTGGTGGTCGTTGCCAGCACCCGCCACCCCCTCTCCGCCAATTCGTGACCGAGCGCAATGAGGGCTGCTGTTTTGCCGCCTGCCCCCACAAACGCGATGACATCACCGCGCTGGACGTTTAAAGCACGGTGGAGCTTCATGGCGCTTTGCCTGTTGTTGCCGGGCTAAAGAACGCCAACGCCCTGTTCCCTGAACGCTTTCACGACGCGGTCTGGGGTGAAGGGTTGTTGGTACAGCCACACGCCCGTTGCATCGTGGATGGCAGCGGCAATGGCAGGTGCCAACGGAATCATGGGCATTTCTGCCATGCCGCGTGCGCCCCAGGGGCCGATGGGGTCGGCGTATTCCAGAATGACAGATTTCACCTCAGTTGGCATGTCTAACACAGTGGGGATCAGGTAAGTAGAGAGGTGTGGGTTGAGGATGCGCCCCTCTTTAGAGATAAGGTTTTCCATCACGGCGTAGCCCAACGCCTGCGCGATGGCCCCTTCCACCTGGCCTTCGACCAACTGCGGGTTGACGGCTTTGCCCACATCATTGACAGACACCACCCGCAGCACATGAATTTGCCCGGTTTCGATGTCCACTTCCACTTCAACGGCCTGCGCCACATAGCCATAAGCGAAGTTGGGTTCGCTGCGGCCCGTTTGCGGGTCGTAGGGGGTGGTTTTGGGCGGGCGATACATGAACTCGCCCACAGCCGGGCGGTCTTCGTTGGCCCACTTCGCCAGCGCAATTTCTGCTGCGCCACGAATCGCGTTGCCGCTCATGAACGTTAGGCGCGAGGCCGACGCACTGCCCGATGAGCCGGAGGTGGCCGTGTCTGACGCTTGCAGGCGCACACACTCAAACGGCACGCCGACGGCCTCAGCGGCCATCTGCGTCATCACGGTATGGGCACCCTGGCCTACGTCGGCACCGCCCACACGCAGCACAACTTCTTTGATGCTGCTGCCACCTCGCAGTTCAATACCTGCCCACGAGTGTTCAGGGAAGCCGAAGCTGTAGCCCACATTCTTGAAGCCCGCTGCCACACCGATCCCCCGGCGCAGGTGCGGGGCATGGCCGTTCGTAGATGGTGGCACGCGCTGCCAGCCGCCATCCGACGGCTGCCAGTAGCCGCTCTGTTCACCTGCGGCGTGCAGCACTTCTGGCATAGATACCCCTGGCGGCAGCGGCGTCCCAACGGAAATAATGCTGCCCTCTTGAATTGAGTTGCGGACGCGCAGTTCGAGTGGGTCTATGCCCAGGGCTGCTGCCAGCTTGTTCATCTGGCCTTCGGCAGCAAAAGCACCCTGCGGTGCCCCAAACCCCCGGAATGCGCCGCAGGGGATGTTGTTGGTATACACGCCGTAGGTATCAATATGTGCGTTGGGGATCACGTAAGGGCCAGTGGCCATCAGGTTGGCGTTGCCCATCACTTTATTGGAGGTGTAATTGTAAGCGCCTGCATCCCCGATGACGGTAGCCTGTGCTGCGACCAGTTTGCCGTCATGGGTAGCGCCCCACCTGGCCCGCACTTTGATAGGGTGGCGCTTGTGATGCGACAGAATCGACTCTTCCCGATCCCATACGATTTTCACCGGACGCCGCAAGCGATGTGCGGCCAGCGCCAGCACAATCTGTACAGACATATCTTCGCGGCCACCGAAGGCCCCCCCAATCGCCGGGTAGATCACACGCACCTGCTCTTGTAGCAGGCCCAGCGCATGATAAATCTGTTCCTGGTCTTCGTGGGTCCACTGGCCTGCGACGACGACGGTCACGCGGCCCTCGTCGTCAATATAGCCGAGTCCGGCTTCGGGTTGCAGGTAGGCGTGTTCCTGGTAGCCAGTGTCGTATTCCCCTTCCACCACAACATCGGCCTGTTCCCATCCGGCCTGCATGTCCCCCAGGCGGATGCGGTAATGACACAGGATGTTGTTGGGGGTATCGTCATGAAGTTGGGGGGCACCGTCGCTCATCGCCGCTTCCGGCCCAAAGACGGGGGGCAGGTCTTCGTAGTCAACGTCGATTAGCTTAACCGCCTGCTCTGCAATTTCAACCGTTTCAGCCACAACCACTGCCACGTAGTCCATGTAACAGCGCACACGGTCAGCACCAGGATTGCTGCTGCCTGGACCGCACATCACTGGCTGGTCTTTGATGACCAGGCCATATTCATTGTGGGGCACATCGGCGGCGGTGAAGACGGCCACCACACCGGGTAAGTTGACTGCGGGCTGGGTGTGGATGGCCCTGACGCGGGCGTGAGGGCGGTCACTGTAACGGATTTTCATCCACAGTTGACCGTCCATGTTGATGTCTGCCGGGTAGGGGGTTTCGCCAGTCACTTTGCCGAGGGCATCAATGCGGCGAACGTTTTTACCAATGACTACATCACGATCTCTGGGCATGATTTTCGACTCAAGCTAACGATTTAACGCATAACTATAGCGCATTTCATCGTGGCTACAAAAGTGGTTCGGCCTCTGTTGCTGATGATTCGACTTCAGGTTCGTCCCGATGGTCACCCATGCTGTTGGCCTTCAAACGTTTGATTTCTTGTTTGACGATGCGGCGCAAAATGGCAACGGCTGTAGCATAGGTTGGGTCTACCCCGGCATAACTCAGGTTAACGCCCAAATTGTGCCCTTTGCTCAGGGGGGTGTCGGATGAGTAGTGCAGCACGCCGATGTCGAACGGCACGCTGTATAGGTTAACGATTTCGTTGAACGGGTGGCGCTTGGGTCGGTAGGACTCGTAAATAGATGACAGATACGGGCCGCCTTCCATTTCAATATCTGTGAAGCCTTCTTTGTAGAACACACTCATGTAGTTCGAGTTTTGCAAAA
The DNA here is from genome assembly GCA_034437575.1 of Anaerolineae bacterium. Taxonomy (GTDB): domain Bacteria; phylum Chloroflexota; class Anaerolineae; order Aggregatilineales; family Phototrophicaceae; genus DAOTTY01. The sequence goes on from DAOTTY010000070.1 coordinate 35,178, forward strand.
ACGTGCCGGGGACACTAATTGCTTTTTGGTTATCCAACACGTTGCCAAACGTCATATATGGCGTGACGTGCTGTGCAGCGAAGCAGTTAGCAAACATATAGGTGTTTTGCGAGTGTTCGTCGTGAATCACGTTGGGAATCATCACATCGTTGACGCGCCCGTTGAGGGTGGCAGCCTTGCCCATCACATAAACGCCCAGCAGGCGCACGTTCTCGCTAACGCGGTTCAACAGCTCATAGGCAGCCATACCCAGGGGATAGTCGATATTGATGACGTAGGCATTGCTGTGTGCCAGGATGCCGAGATCCAGATCGCGGGTAATGCGTTGATCCATCCAACCTGCATTTAGCCGCCGCAGCATGTAAACCTGGGCTTCCACGTCGAAGCCGTGCTCACTAGGCACGCGATAAATGCCAATCTGACGTTCTTCCTGTTCCTGCTGGGCCTGGGCGTCCTGGCCCACATCCCCTAAATACTTCTTGAGGACATAATACAAGAAGTTGTTCAGGTTGGTTCGACCACTGCTGTCGCGGATGGCTTCGTACTCTTCGAGCAGATCATAGTGTTCTTTTTCACGGATATACTCGATTAACTGCTTTTCGCGGCGCAGGGCGAACCCGCTAAGCAGATTGGGCAGCGAATGCGTATTGCTGGACACAAAATACACCGGGCATTGGTCAAGCTCGACTTCTGGTGCGGTTTGATTTTCGATATTGCGCCACCACACAGCCGTTGCCCGACGATAATCTGCTTGAGAACCTGAGATCAGGCGCAGCCCCATTTGTTTGGGTGTCGCAGCCATCTTACGCAATGTGTTGAAGACGGCGCTGCCGAGCGCCGTTGCCAACCGCTTAAATGAATCTGGTGAGATTTGCAACACGTTGGCCAGCAGGTCGATTTCGCCATCGGTGAGGGGGGCGTGGCGGTTGCCGTGTTGAGCCAGGAACAGACGGGCAACCTGGCTTTGCAGCAGCACATGTACCTTGTTCCACTCAATTTGGTAGGCAGTGATGATTGGCACCAGGTCGTCAATATCGGAGCGGCTGGCAATAAATGCGGCCAACGTATGATCGCCGTCGAAGTGCATACGCCGCCGCCGGGCCGGTGCATACACTCGTTCCCAGTCTTCGATGCCCTCATAACCCCCTTCAATGAAGCCCTTTTCGAGTTGGCCGATCAAGATTTCGTTGACATCGGTCATGCAGGGGGGCAGGCGCAGGGCACTGTACAACAGGGCAGACGCATCGGGGCGTTCATCACGCGCATGGACGTGCAGAGATGAGTCCATCGCCTTGTGGCTTTCTACGAGTGTCTCAATTTGGATAGTGTCGGTCGAACGCAACAGCGAATAGTAGGTTCGCATGAAGAGTTCGATTTCTTCGGTGCCGGTTCTGGGTACTGTGCGATCCATAAATTTTACTCTTCACCTAGCCGTTTTGTGTTGGCGCGGGCTTGTTTGGCAAACTTGCGCTGCTTTTTCTTTTGCTGCTTAACACGCTTGACGTTGGCTTTGCGCTCTTTGTTCAGGTCGTTCTCTTTAACCTTGCTGCGCTTGCGTGGGACGAAGATAGCGACTGCCAAACCCGTTAATGACGTAAGTACGAGGAAGATGAGAGCAGCAAAGGCCGTTTTCATGATGATTGGCTCAAACTCATTGCCAGAAAAGCCGTCGAATTCTCGAACCGTCCACCTCAGCAAATCAGGGGCCAGCACCCAGCTGATAACGCCAAACGCTATCAGCAAAATAAGACCCATCGCGGGCAAAAACGCACTGATTGGGCTTTTCTTTGCTTTTACTTTTATATCTGAACTCATGCTTTACTTCTCCTCAGCTATTCCAGCTGCCTTCTCGAAGGCGTTGACGATTTTGTAGTACCCGGTGCAGCGGCAAAGGTTCCCGCTGATGCTCTGTTGAATTTGCGTGCGCGTTGGGTTGGGATGCTCTTCGAGCAGTTTAGCGCCCGCCATCAGGAAACCGGGTGTGCAGTATCCACATTGTACAGCACCTTCTTCGATGAATGCCTGCTGAATTGGATGGAGATTCCCGTTTTGTTGCAGCCCTTCCACCGTAACCACGTCGGCGTTGTGGGCGCGTGGGGCCGGTACCATACACGCCATAACAGCCGCGCCATCCAAAAAGACGGTACACGAGCCGCACTCGCCTTCTGCACAGCCTTCTTTCGTACCCGTTAAGCCAATATGGTCACGCAAGAAGTCGAGCAGGGTGGTATTCTGCCCGGTTTCGACGCTGTAGCGGGTACCGTTAATCGTAGCGTCAATGCGGCTGGCGTTGTCGTGGTTGTGAGCTACACTCAGCCTTGAGGCGTGGCCGTTTACCTGCTGGCCCCACAGCATAGCCGGGGCTTCGCCCCACGTAGGGGCCGGGTTGCCATCTGCCAACGTCCGCAGCATCCGACTGACCAGCACGCGCACCATTTCCGTGCGGTACTCAGCCGTGCCGCGTACATCATCAATAGGGGATGGGGTGGTAGCAGCACGTTGGGCGGCTTCCTGGATCGTTTCTGGTATCAGGGTGCGCTCGCGCAGCACGGATTCGGCATCGGGTACACGAAGGATGGTTGGGGCCACGCTGCCAAGCGTAATGGCGGCATCAACGATGGTGTCGCCATCCATATGCAGCACCACAGCAGCATTGACGACAGAGATAGCCTGGGCACGGCGCAGCCCCAGCTTGTAGAACATGGCACGGGTGGTGTCGCCCAGGGCCGGGAACGAAATTTGGGTCAACATTTCGTCGGGCTGCATGACGGTCTTGCGTAAGCCTGTGTAAAATTCGCGGATGGGAACGCGGCGTTCCCCACGCATAGATGCCAGTGTAATTGTCGCGTCCATTGCCACCAGTGGCGTAATGGTATCGTTAGCCGGGGATGCCGTAATCAGGTTGCCAGCAATCGTTGCCCGGTTGCGAATTTGCGGTGCGCCCACCTCCCAGCAAGCCTGGGCCAGCGGCAGCGCGTACTGCGTCATACGTGGGTCTGCAATGATGTGATTGTGGGTCACCAGCGGCCCCAGGTCGATTACGCCGTCGGCCAGGTCGATGTTGCTGAGTTCTGGCACACGCGAGATGTCAACCAGCGCGTCAATACCCTGGCGCTGGCCGCGATCCAACTCGATGAGAATGTCGGTACCGCCCGCGATGATGCGGGCGCGTTCACCGTGTTCTGTAAGCAGTTGCAGCGCCTCATCGACAGTGCTGACCGAGTAGTAATTTTCCCACATATTTGCTTTTCCTTACGATAATCTGTGTGTATTTAAGCGCCGTTGCGCGGCTTTATTTCAAGCACCGTAACGGGGTTAATGTTCATGACACAGGTGTCTTCGTACTTGGTTTCTGTTGTTTTTCGCCGATCCCAGGTGTGGACGTGCCCGTGTAGCATGTATCGTGGGCGGTACCAGTCCATGAACTTGAGCAGGCCCCTAAAGCCCCGGTGCGGTAGGTCACTCTCGTCGTGGATGCCCGCCGGTGGTGCGTGGGTCACGAGCACGTCCAAGCCCCCCCGCTGTAATTGATTGTAGGCCAGCGCGGGGTAGGCCCGCATCACCATCCGGGTCATTTGAGCGTCAGTATACTGGATGTGCGAGCGGTTATACTTCATCGAACCTTCCAGGCCATAAAACGTCAAGCCACCATATTCCACCAGGCGACCATGCAGGTCATCGCCGCCGGGCGGTTTTTCCTCGTAGCGCTCATCATGGTTGCCGCGCACATATAGCAGTGGCACATTCAAAATAGACGTGATGAACTCCAGATAGACGGCTGGCATATCGCCGCAACTAACGATCACATCAATATCGCTGTACTTTCGGCGTAAGTTGACCGTGTTTTCCATCTGCGGCATGACAGTATCGCTGACACAAAGAATTTTCACAGAAAGATCCGCTTTTTTCTAATTGTGGACTTCGGCGACATCCCCGAGCCAGTGCATTGGCTTTCCGGTACCGCCACGCCGCACCATAACGATTTCCGCCAGGATACTAAGGGCAATTTCTTTGGGGGTTTCGGCCTCTATTTCCAGGCCAATGGGTGCGCGCACCCGCGATAATTCAGCTTTGGTGAGGCCGTGTTCTTCTTCAAGTGCTTTGATGGTGAGTGCCCACCGGCGGCGGCTGCCGATCAAACCGATGTAGGGGGCAGGCGTTTGCAGCAGTTCTGGAATTAAGTGAACGTCCACGGGCAAACCGCGTGTGACAGCCGCAATAAATGTTTGCCTGTTAATATTGACTTTGCTGGCAACTTCGGACGGTTTGCAGACCGCATATTGATGCAGCCCCGGCGCATACTCCGGGTTGCAGAACTCGGCGCGGTCATCAGAGAGAATAACGGTGTAACCCGCCCAGGTGCCCAGCTCGGCCAGGGCTTTGCCCACATGCCCCCCACCAATCACAAGAAGCTGCGGCACCATCCCCACTGGCTCAATGAATATCCTGGCTGTGCCACCACAGATACCTGGGTCACCGTCTTCCAGGTTGTTAAGGCTGTAGGTGCGGGTGCGCGGTTGCCCGTCTGTAAAGGTCGTGTGGGCCTCTTTGATGACGAGCGATTCCATCGCGCCGCCGCCCACAGTACCAATGGTGTGCCCGTCACTGTAAACGACCATCTTGCTGCCAGCATGACGCGGCATAGACCCCTGCGTTTCGATGACGGTTGCCAGCACAACCGGCACGCCCCTTGCTTGGGAGTCTGCCAGAGCTATGTACACTTCGCGGTGGTCGTCCATTGTTGCTCACTTGAGTTCAATCGTCTCTACCCATAGTCGGCCATCATTAGAGGTTGTCAGGGTCGTTGAGGCCGCTTGCAGTCGGGTGCCATCGGCAGGGTTGTAAAAACCTAACGCCACACGATACTGGCCCGGACTAAATTCTGTCAAGTATATCATAACTTCCTGCGGAACTTCACCCGTTAAGCTGTTGCCAGGGGGGGTGGCCCCATCAATAGGATACCGGTCAGCTTGGAAGATAGGCGGCGCGTCTACATCATCGTAAACATGGACGAACATCCGGTAGTCCGCCCGCTGTGAGGCGTTAGCCGTCCAGTCAAATGCGACCACAAGTTGATCGTCCGCCAACGTCGTATTCAGATCGCTAATGCGGATAACATCCCCGAAGCGGGCCAGCGGCTCACCGTTTACGGGCGGCTGGGGTGCCCGCTCACCCTGATAAGCCCAGTGATAGTAGGGCATATAGTGGCCGCCGGGCACATCGGGGGTGATTTCGACGGTTGTGGTTGCCTCAATGCGCTCACCGTCAACGGCAGTGGCGATGTCTAGCCACTGCCCCGGTACGGTTGGCAGCGTGCGCTTGGCAGTGTAGTCGCCATTGATATACACGTCAAAGCTGCCCGCGAACGCCGCGTGAACCCGTGTAATGAGAATCAGGTCTTTGCCGGGTGTTGTCACCAGCGTAAAGGACTCGTGGCCGTCAATACGCCGCCCGCCATCCAGCACAGTGCAGATGTCAGTGCAACTCAGGTAATCGTGCTGGTAGACCTCAGTTGGGAAGCCTGCCAACTCACCCCGGCTGCGCCATTCGTAATTGTGTGCTGCCTCAGATTGCAAATCCGCCACATCGACCCAATCCGTCAGGGTCATATTCGCAACAACCTCCAGCGGGTAGGGTTGGTGGGGCCTATTGGCAACATCGGCTGCGGCCCAGTTTGTGGCCCACACACCCTGATAGGCTCCGGCTAACGCAACGTTGTAGTTGTCATCCAGCGTGACGGGATATTCCACAAGTAACTCGCCGTAGATGCCCGTATCCGCCAGGTAGCTCAGTCCGAGCGCATCGGTGTAAGATGCAATATAGGTCGGGCGTGGCTCATACGCCGATAGGAACTCGGCGACTGCGCCGGGGCCGTTGCGCCAGCTATCCGCCGCGTCGGGGGTCGTCAGGCCCACCATATCCACAGTCGTGCGGCCTGTGAGGTAACGCATCAGGCCCACATCATGTACAGCGATAACCGCATCTGGTGGGGTGTTGGCCCGCAGCCAACCCGCCATCGGGATTTGCTGCTGCTGAAGCAGGTTGACGTTGATTTGGTAGGACTGTTGGAAGCGCCAGCCGCTCCACAGGGCTGTGACGGCCAGCACTGGCAGCAGCACGCGCTGTGCCCGCACGCCCGCAACAGCCAATCCCCATGCTGCCAACGGGAACAGCAGAGCCATGAACGGCATCTGGTAGCGTTTGAAGTGCCAGAAGGCCGGGTCCAGGGTGGCGACGGCCAGTGTGCCTGCCCCCAGCCAGCCCAACACCACAAGCGGTACCAGCAGGCCGCGCCGCTGTCGCCAGCCACGCCACAGCAACCTACCGACACCTGCAAACGCAATTAGAGCCAGTGGGACAGGTAAATACAACCCCTCACGCGGGCTGTAGCCCGTCAGGAATTCCCACCACATGCGGCCAAAGTTACGCAGCACGCGCACGGCAATCACGCTGTAATCTGTGGGCACCATGCTCAGGATGGACTTGGCGTCACGGCCAGCGGCAGTTGCGCTGCCCGTGAACACCCAGTTGACCAGCGGTTGACTCGCCAGGGCCAGCAGTGGCAGCGCCAGCCACAACCCGCGCCGGGGAGTGCGCCAGTTGGCCACCGCCAGCAGCCCCACTGCAACAACGGCCATAATCGCGCCTTCGGGGCGGGTAACGGCCATTAGCGAGGCCCCCAGCACCGTCAGGCGCAGCCGTTCAGTGGCAACGGCATAGAACGTCAGCAGCATGAACGCAACAAGCAGGCCGGTTTCCATACCGCTGACGAAGTGCCACGCGATGCTGCCCGTCAGTGCGAAGATACTGCTCAGCGCGACAGCAGCGGTTGTGCTAAGTCCAGCATGGCGGGCTAGCAGATACACCAATCCGCATGACGCAAACAGCGCCCCTACCCCGATGGCAAGTGCCCACAGCGCGAGTGATAGCCCCGTGAAGCCAAGCCAATGCCCCACTGCCAGCAGATAGGGATACAGCAGGCTTGTTGCCCCCGAAGACGGTGGTAGCCCAGGATTATAAATATACGGCTCACCTGCTGCGATCTGGCGGGCGTACTGAAAGTGGATATACACATCATCCAAAGGCAGCACCAGCGCTCTACCGCTCATGAGGCTGGGTAGGCCGACGAACACCGCCACCACTCCAATGACAAGCACAGCCAGCCAGATGGACACCCAACTGTGAGCGCCAGCTTTGCGCGGGGTTGGGGTTGCCTGGGGTTGGGGTGTCATGGTGTAAAGCAAGTGTGTGGTGTGGGGTACCGAAGTACCCCACGAGTAAGCAGGCTCAAGGTCAGTTTGAGTAACCGTCTGCGAAGATGTCGATCATGTATTTTACGTCTGGCCCCAGCGGGTACAATATCGGGCAGGTGGCCCCGTTGGACGTATACTCGCGCACCTTCGCTTTTACTTCGTCTGGCGTGCCGCTGGCCGTAATCAACTGCACCACGTCATCTGGTACTAACTTCATGGCAGCCAGGATTTGGTCTTCGGTGGCGGGCCACGTCAACACCTGATTGATCTCATCAAGGAGTTCCTGGCTGACGCCGCTGGCCTTCATGATGTGTGGCTGCTGGCCCAGGTACTGCGTCACGAGCTTGCGAGCGCCGTCGAGGGCTTTTTGCCGATCTTCATCGACTGAGCAGACGACAAGCTGCGGACGGTCTATGTCATCAATGCTTTTGCCTGCGCGTTTGGCCCCAGCCTCAAGGCGTTCCATTGCATCCACGTTGTACTGCGGCGATACGAGATAGTTCAGCACAACGCCATCCGCGATTTCTCCTGTGAGTTCGAGCATTTTCGGCCCCGTCGCGCCGATATAGAGCGGCACATTGCGCGGCTCTTTGCGCCCGTGAACCACGTCCAGTTCAATGTCGGTTACCTGCACAAACTCGCCCTGGAATGTCACCCGTTCGCGGTTGAGCAGGCGGCGCATGACCTCAATGTGTTCGCGCATGGCCGTCAGTGGTTTGTGACGGTTGATGCCAACATTCTTCGCCAGCGGGTCCCACCAGGCCCCTACACCATACAGAATGCGGTCGGGGGCCAGGTCGTCCAGGGTGAGGAAGGTCGCGGCCATGACAGCCGTGTTGCGCGTCCAGTTGTTAACGACGCCTGACCCGATCTTGATTGTGGATGTGGTCGCGGCAAAAGCGGCCATCGGCACGATTGCGTCACGCACAAGGCGGCTTTCGGCTTGCCATACGGCCTCAAAGCCTTTTTCCTCGGCATACTGCACATATTTGATCGCGTCTTGCAGGTCATGGGCATCTTGCAAATAGAGAGCAACTTGGTCAGTCATTCGGTCAATCTCCTAAATTCGCGCCGTTGGTTAAGTCAGGCAAAAAGAGGGTTTCGGCACCATATTTACCCTCATTGACGTACTTTTGATACTGCTCCAGGTCTGCGGGTGTGTCCAGGTCCAGGGCCAAAACCTCAGAGTCGTACACATGAACGGTGGCCCCGGCCAACCGGGCAAGCTGTTGGTGTCGCTCAAAACTCGCTTGGCCATATGCGTATGGGAACAGGCCCGGTGGCCGCACAAACAGCACATTGGTACCGTCGCGGTTTGCGTCTGTGGCGATGACCGTGACGGTATGATTGCTACCCAGCCGGATAATATTTGTCAAGTCATCAGCGTTGACAAGCGGAATATCTGCCGGGAGGATCAAAACCGCGTCAGCCCGCCAGCTTGTCAGGACTTGTGTGGCCCGCATCAGGGCCGGGTTGAGTTCAGGGGTGCCGCTTTCTTGAATGGTGTGAGCGCCCAACCCCCGCGCCAAAGACAGCACGCGCCCGTCACGGCTGATGACCAGCACCCCGGCAACCTGGGGGAGCCGGGTGACCACATGCAGGGTGCGGCGGAGCATAAGCTCAGCCAGGTGGGTGCGCTCGTCAGCCGACAGCACGGGCGATAGACGGCTTTTGGCGCGTGTGAGGGGTTTAACCGGAATGAGAACCCACACGCTCATAATAATTTACCTAACTCCAATTCTCGATCCAGTTGAGTAGCTGCTCTGCAAAAACGATTTTATCACGGTCTGTGTGCATAACGGTTTGGAATGCGGCTGAGCGCTTCGTGTGTGGGGCCAGGGGCGCATCCTGTTCGTCATAGGCAAAGCCGTTGATAACGTCGCCATAGTAGTCAGCTACAGTTTGGGCGGTTTGGGCCATGCCCATTTCGTACATGATCTTCGCGGTTGGCCCTTTAATGGCTTTGCCACCTACGATTGGGCTGACGGCAACGCGGGGCACGTCACGCTGCACAATCAACCCGCGCACACCGCCAACGGCGAGGATCGGCGCAATAGACAGCCAGGGGTTCGACGGCCCCAGGATAATCATGTCTGCTGTTGCGAGTGCGTGTTTGGCGGCGTCGGTCACGGTTGCGCCCTCTGCCCCATCATAGCGTAGGCCGCGCACAGTGGGCTGCCAGCGATGCCGCACGAAGTAGTCCTGAAAGGCCATTTCGCCGAATTCGATTGTGTCTACGATAGTCGCTACTTCGCTGTCCGTCATCGGTAGGATGTCGTGCTGCACCCCAAACGCCCCCCGGATGTGTTCGGTAACCTGCGTGAGGGTGTGGCCATCGCGCAGCAGGTCTGTTCGCAGCAGGTGGGTGGCCAGGTCAATGTCACCCAATTGGAACCATGTGTCCACGCCCAAATCGCCCAGGGCACCTAGCATTTGCGTGGTATCGTTGGCCACACCCCACCCCTTACGCTTGTCGATGCGCTGGCCCAGCGTGTAGGTGATTGTGTCCAGGTCAGGGCAGATACGCAGGCCATAGAGCCAGAAGTCATCCCCGGTGTTGACGATAATGGTCAACTGCTCTGGCAACAGCAGTTCCTTGAGGCCGTAGGCCAGTTTGGCCCCACCCACGCCACCGACCAGCAGCACAACATTGCTTATCGCCACAGGACGCTCCTTTCTAATGGACGGCGGGTGCGTTCGCGTTCTTGCGCCGGATAGCCCATTGTAATCAAGGATTGTGGCTCCCAATCGCCGGGTAAGTTCAGGGCCGCCCGCACGACATCCGGGCAGAACAACGGGGCGCACATCCAGCAGGCCCCCAAGCCCATCTCATGCGCGGTTAGCAGTAGGTTTTGTCCAGCCATTGCTGTACTTTGAATAGCCATCACGTATTCATTATAACTTCGGCCTGCGTCGCTGTATTCGTCCATATCAGCCATCGTTAGGGCCAGTAAGATTAGCACAGGTGCCAGGGTGATGCGCTCATAGGAACGGTTTACGTCTTTGTCGATGATGTCGCCTGGGACGTGATCGGCCTCTAAATCAGCCCGAAGTTGCGTGCCCATCGCCGTGGCCAGTTTCACTTTGACCTCCGCTGTTTGAATCACGGTGAAGCGCCAGGGTTGGCGGTTATGTGCAGACGGTGCCCAGGTCGCGGCGGTGAGCACCTGCTCAATGATGCCCTGTGGGACGGGCCGTTGTTGGTAACGTCGCAGCGAGCGCCGCGCTTGGATCGTGTCAATAACAGTTTGCATAGGTCAATTGTAATTCCGAAGGACAACCGGCACAACATTATCGGTACAGATCATTTTGACGGGGGCGGTTCAGGTCAGTGCCTTTGCCGTCCCCCATAGGGATATTCAAGCCACGTATGTGAACAACCGGGCGGCCTTCGCTGCCCTCACCCGATGCAAGCTGCGCTGTTGAGGCAATCAGGTCTGCGTAACCCTGAATAGTGATTTGCAGTTTGCGTTCATACAGGTCATTGGCCCCGCGCAGGTCAAGCAGGGCAGGGATGCCCGCAACTCCAATCGCCACCCCGATGTTGCCCATACGGAACGGACGCCCGTGCGAGTCGCTAATGACGATGCCCATCGCTGCACCTGTCGCGCTTCGCAGGTTATCGCGTAACTGTGCGGCAGTCGCATCAGGGTTAGTGGGCAGCAGCAGGGCCACGTTGCTGCCACCTTCGGTGTTGGACTGGTCAATTCCGGCATTGGCACACACGAAGCCGAGTTTGTGTTCCACGACCAGCACGCCTTTACTCGCCCGCGATACCACGCTGCTCTCGCGCAGAACGAGTTCGACCAGGCGCGGGTCTTTGCCAGTGACCTCAGCATAGTGATATGCGTCAGGGCCGGGCTGTACATCGGCCAACCGGACGGTGCGCCCTTCTGCCTTCGAGATGATTTTGGAGGTGATGACCAGCACATCACCCGTCTTAACTGTCAAATCAGAGGCCACCAATCCGTCAAGAATGAGACGGATAAGGTCATCGCCGGGCTGCACCAGCGGAATACCCGCCAGTGCCGTTACCTGAAATGAATACGGTGTCTCGCTCAACTACACCCCTGTGATGCGTATGCCCGCACCCTTGACCTTATATGTTTTGTTAACGTGATACAGCACCGCTGTCAGTGCCTCGGCAGCAATGGCATTCGCCAGCGGCCCCGCGTCAATGCCGCGCATGCCTGCGGCTTCAACCAGCGCAATGACGTTCTTTTTAGCGTCCTCGTCATCACCCGTGACCAGGACATCGGTGTTGACGGGGTTATCCAGCTTTTTGAGCTTGCCCGCGCTCACATTCTGGAATGCAGAGACAACCTTGACCCCATCACCGAGGAATGCCTGCGCTTCTTGAGCGGCGGATTTGCCTTCGGGGACGACGGCAGGTTGTGGGAACGGCGTTGGCACAGTGACATCAACCAGCGTTTTGCCCGCAAGCTGATCTTTCACCGCTTCCAGCGTAGCCCGGTGGGCGCTGTAGGGCACGCTCAGCACGACCATATCAGCTTCAGTGGCAGCAGCGCTGTTTGCCATGCCCGTCAGATAGTCGCCGCCTAGCTCTGCGTTGAGTTCTTTTGCAGCTTCAGCGGCACGCTCCGCAGAGCGCGAGCCGATGATGACCTGATAGCCGTTCACTGCCCAGCGCCGTGCCAACCCGGAGCCTTCTTTGCCCGTACCGCCCAGTACCGCGATTTTCATCACGATGTTTGTGTCTTGCTCAGTCATAAATCATTCCTTTGGTGGGTTATTCCAGCGTGCGGTGGGCGTTCGTCTGATAGCGCTGCCACACGTCTGGCGCATAGGATAGCGCATCTGCAATGATTTTGTCTTCGTCCAGCGTTTTTAATTCGCGCTCGTACATCAGCACCTCGCCAGCAGCAATTGTCGCTGTCACCATAGACGCCTCGAAGCCGAACAGCACATGCCAGGGCATGTTACCGCCGCTCATTGGCGTGAATGGGTGATAGTCTACAAAGATGAGGTCTGCTGCTGCCCCTACCGCGATTTCCCCAAAGCGCTGGCCGGGGAAGAACCGTTCCGTGAGGCGGGCGTTGTTATCCACAGCAATGTTAGCAATGTCTGCGCCGTTGGCCTCACGCGGGTCACGGTTAGCGACTTTGTGCAGCAGGTAGGCCGTTTTCCACTCCTCGACCATGTTGTGCAAGAAGCCATCTGTACCCAGGCATATTTTCACGCCCGCGTCCAGCATCTTGTCCAGGTCCATTGCACCTACACCGTTATTCATGTTGGAGCGGGCCTGATGGCTAACCCAGGTGTCTGTTTCGGCTAACAATGCGCGTTCGGCATCGTCAATGTGGACGCAGTGGGCGGCGATGGTGTTTTCGCCCAGCAGGTCGTAATCATTTAGGCGATGCACCACGCGCTTACCGCTGCGCTTGAGGCTGTCTTCCTCGTCAGCTTCGTGTTCTGCCACATGGATGTGAACCCCCACGCCATCCGGCAGGGCATCAGCACACGCCCGCAGCGTGTCATCGTCGAGGGATAGGCTGGCGTGCAGGCCAAACGTCCCGGCGATGTTGGGGCGTGACTTCGCTGCTTCGATGAAGCGTAGATTTTCCTGGATGCCTGCCTGAGCGTCCTCTTTGCCGTTGCGGTCGGTAACTTCGTAGCACAGCACCGCCCGCAGCCCGGCCTCGTCCACAACATCCGCGATGATGTCCAGGCTGCCGTTGATATGGTTGGGGCTGGCGTGATGGTCAAACAGCGTGGTGGTGCCGTGACGGATGGCGTCAATAGCAAATACGGCAGCACTCGCCCGGATGCTGTCCGCATCTAATGCAAGGTCCAGCGGCCACCACAATCGCTCCAGGATTTGCGGGAAGTTCGCCGGGGCCGGGCCGGGAATGGCCATACCGCGTGCGTAGGCCCCGTAGAAGTGGGTGTGCGTGCAGATGTTCCCTGGCATAACCAGTTGGCCGCGTGCGTCGGTAATTGGCGTGTTGGGATACTGAGTACGTAGGTCGCTATCCGGGCCAATGGCGGCAATGCGCCCCCCTTCGATGTAGAGGGCATGATTACTGAGAATTTGGCAGTCATCGCCCCAGGTGATAAGCGTTGCATTGGTGATGAGCATAAGTCTATTCCATTCGTTGGGTCAGCCATCGTAAAAAGCTGTTTGAGAAGTCTGTGAGGGCGCTGCCCCCACACTCCCAGCAGGGGGCAGGGGATGCTAATCCCTTGTGGGGTATGGGGTGAAACCCCATGCTTTTGCTTTCAAACGGCCTCTAAGGTATCCGCATAATATATGGCCCATCGTGGCGGGCAATTTCTGCGCGGACTTCGGCTAACAATTCGTCGTCGTTTTTGGATGCGTCCAGGTATATACCGCCGTCGCTCGCATCCGTTGAAGCAACAACCTTCCCGCGTTGGCAGATGATTCGCAGTTGGGGTGCGTACCCTGTTGGATATTGGTCAGCTTCCCAGAAGCGCTCAATCCGCACGTTTGGGCTGCGTAACGCATGGTAAATACGATCTACGAAGTAATCGGCCTGACTGTACAAGTCGCTTATTACCGCTGCGCCCACAAACCGATCCCAGGTGGTGTGAATGAAGGCAACTGTGCGGCGGGTTGGGTTGGTGATGGGCGGCTGTTTGGCTTGCAGCGGTTCCAATCCCACTTTGTAGTAGACATTGTTGGCCCGTTTGTGGCCCGGCTGCGTTGGGATTAGCTCGTGGCGGTGGGCCAGTTCAACGCCCCGCCGCCGTGCATAGTAGGGAATGGTACCGCTTTGTTCCCCGAAGACCTTGCCGCTGAGGAAGAACGCAACATATTCTGCGTAAATGCCACGCGGCAGCCGCACCTGCGGGATGCGATACCAGTGGCTTTCACGAGCGAATTTGAGATCGCGTTTCGTGTTTATTACGCCAATCAGCACACGGTCTTCAGGGTACACTAGGCGATGACTCCGGCTTCCTTCCGGGCAGCAAGCAGACGCTCGTCAATTTCGACCACGAGCTGCTGGTGCTTTTCCCACCAGGTCGGGTCACGCTGCGCGTCCAGCTCATTAACAGGCTTGCCCTGCTGCTCCACCCAGGTGTAATACTTGAGGTTGTGCCAGCGCTGGTGAATGTTGGGCGTAGCGTGCTGCACATAGTCCGTTGTGACGGCGTGAAAAACGCCTTCAATGCGAGCGGTTGCCGCTGCCTCGTCCAGTGCGCCATAGTCGCGCTGCATCCGCTCAACGATGGAGTGATAGCGATCCAGGCTATCCGCAGCGGCGGTGATAATCACGTCATCCTTACCGAAGTCGTAGGCTTTGGCCGTCTTGATAGAGCCGAGGATGTGGCAAATGCCGCTGATGCCGAACATACCCCCCAGGCGCTCAACCAGGGCTTCATCTGCGCCGTAGCGCTTGACGAGTGTCTCGCGCCCGATGGGTTCGGCCAACAGTTGCAGCCCCTTCAGGCATGTCACATCGTCTATACACATGAGTGCGTCCATGTTAAAGGTGTTGTGAACCCACGTTACGTGCTTGTCGCCAATGCCCTGAATCTCGTGGGCACCGTAGCCGTTATTGTATAGCGTGGGGCACTGCACTGGCTCCAGCCCCACGACTTTACAGTCCGGGTAAACCTGCTTGAGCCGGTCACCGGCGGCCATTGTGCCCGCGCTGCCCATTGCCCACACAAAGGCGGCGGCCTTGCCATTGCCGATGCCCTGCGCGTGTAGTTCGTCCATCAGCTCAACAGCGGTGTTGCCCGTCACATGATAGTGAAAGCGATAGTTGCCCATCTCATCGAACTGGTTCATGATGCGGGTGTTGGGGTCCTGGCGCAAGCGCCACGTCTCGTCGTAGATTTCCTTCACGTTGCTCTCGGAGCCGACGGTTTTGATAACCTCTGCACCGTAGCGCTCAATGCGGTCGAAGCGTTCCTGGCTCATTTCCTCTGGCAGTACAACGACGCTCTTGCAGCCCATGCGCCCACCAACCCACGCCCCACCGATGCCATAGTTGCCGGTTGAGGGCCACACCAGGCGGTGAACGGCGGGGTCAACCTCACCGAACAGCTCTTTTTCCAGCAGCACGGAATAAGCCGGGCCGACTTTATGGCTGCCCGATGGGAAATCTTTGCCATACAGCACAACAATGGGCGCTTTCACGCCCGTGAGTTGTGGGGGCAGCACCACATAGTAGATGTTGTTGTCACCGTCGCGCCAGGTAATGTTAAACAGGTTAATCGGGTCAAGTGGGTCAGTGGTGCGGGCGGCCAGCGCACGCTGGCGCGTCTCTGGGGCAATGGTGTGGGGATGCAGCATCTCTTCAAAGGTCGGTCCGGTAATCACAGATAGTCTCCGTATAATCGCAAAAGCAAGTTATTCGTCCAGCAAATCACGCTCCAGCAGGCGCATCTCATTGAGGATGTCCCGGCGTTTGCGTGCCAGTTCACGGTAGAGGTCCAGGTCAGTGCTGGACATATTTTTCGATTGACCGCCGTTGCGGGTAATCAGCGCGTCAATCTCATTGTCTAGTCGCTCGTACTCTTCGACGATAGTGCGATAGGCTTGAATGCGTGCCTTCACATCTTCCTGTTGTTTGTTGTCCATCGTTTGGCCCTATACCCTATGGCTCAGCGGCGCGTCAGGCTCAAGTTGTTGTAGATTCTTCAACCTGTACCTGAATACCTGCTTTGGTTTGTGTGTTGTGGCGAGTGCTGAGTTTATTATCGTCAAAACCCCGCGTCTTCGCCACAACGTACAGGGGCCGCCCACGCACTTCGTCGTAGATGCGTGCCACATACTGACCCATCATGAACAAGAAGAACAACTGGAACGCACTCAGCAGCAGCAGCAGCACGATGGTGGTTGCCTGCCCACCGAAAAAGTCCGGGCCGAGGGCCAGGCGCAGCCAGCTAATCACCGGGACTGTGAGCAGGGCCAAAAAGCCCAAAACCAGGCTAAAGTAGATCATCACTTGCAGCGGGAAGTACGAAAAGCTGGTGATGGCATCCAGGGCAAAGCGCACCATCTTGTGTAGTGGATACTTGGTTTCGCCGTGAATGCGCTCGTCGCGCTCATAGTCAATGCCCACCTGCTCAAAGCCGACCCAACTCGTCATGCCCCGGATGAAGCGGTTGTGTTCGGGCATGGCGTTTAGCACTTCCACCACAGAGCGGTCCATCAGGCGGAAGTCGCCCGTATCTAGCGGAATGTTAACGTCGGTAATGCGGTAAATGAGCCGGTAGAACAGGCCAGCGGTTGCACGTTTGAACCACGTTTCGCCCTTGCGCGATTTGCGGACTGCGTAAACCACATGGTAGCCCTGCTGCCACTTTTCGATCATGTCGAGGATGAGTTCGGGCGGGTCTTGCAGGTCAGCATCAATAATGACGATGGCATCCCCCGACGTGTAATGCAGGCCCGCTGTCACTGCGGTTTGATGGCCGAAGTTGCGGGCAAAGTTGACGACTTTCACACGCGGGTCGCGGTCAGCCAGCGCTTCCAGGGCGTGCTTTGACCCGTCGCGGCTGCCGTCATTCACAGCGATAAGCTCCCAGGGAGCGCCCGTTTTGTCCATCTCTGTACTGATTCGCTCATACAGAATGGGGATGTTTTCTGCTTCGTTGTAGATTGGCGCAACAATTGAGTAGCGCGGTTGTTCGGTCATAGTCCCAGTGCTTTACGGACGGATTCTATATCGGGTTGTACACGAAGCCCACCGCTAACAGACTCCTGGGCACGGCGCACATCCTTGAGGCCGTTGCCCGTGCTGACAAACACAACCCGCTCATCAGGCTGAATGTAACCGAGTTGCAGAGCGCGTTTGGCCCCGGCGTACATCGCGGCACAGGACGGCTCCGCGAAGACGCCCGTTAGGCGGGCAAATGTAGGGATAGACGCGATGATGGCCTCATCGGGCACAGCGACGAAAGCGCCGTGTGTATCGCACACGGCACGCATGGCCTTAACGCGGTCACGCGGCAGGCCCGCAGAGATACTATCTGCAATCGTGTGGACGGCCTGCGGCTGCATGTCAGCCGCGCTATCGCCCGCCTTCCAGGTTTGCACCAGCGGTGAACTTCCCTCTGATTGTACACCAATCAGGCGCGGAATTCGCTCCGTCCAGCCTATTTTATGCAGTTCCAAAAAACCCTTATGTATTCCGCTGATGATGCTGCCGTCCCCCACGCTGACCACAACCCCATCGGGCACGTCCCAGTTCATCTGCTCTGCGATTTCGTAAGCAACGGTCTTTTTGCCCTCGGACGTGTACGGGTTGATGCCCGTGTTGCGGCAGTACCACCCTTCACTGACGCACGTTTCATAGCACAAGTCGAAGGCGGCGTCGTAGCTATCTTCAACCAGCAGCACCTTCGCGCCATAAACCAACAACTGTGCGATCTTGGCTTCGGGAGCAGTAGCGGGCACAAAAATGACTACGTCCATGTCCGTGTTGAGTGAAGCCCCCACGCCTGCGAGGGCTGCCGCCGCATTGCCTGTACTGGCCGTGCTGACGACTTTCACACCCATTTCCAGCGCACGCGCCACAACCATTGTGCTGGCCCGGTCTTTGAGGGAACCCGTCGGGTTTGCGCCGTCGTCTTTGACCCACGCTGCCCGGATGCCCAAATCCGCAGCGAGGCGCGGCGCGGCGTACAGCGGCGTCCAACCGACAGCCAGCGGGGGCACGTCAGCATCTGGCGCAATGGGGAGCAGGTCGCGGTAGCGCCACAGCGTTGTTTCCCGGTTGGCTTGCAGTGCGTCACGGTCGAGGGTGGCCCGCATATTGTCGTAGTCATACAGCACATCAAGGGTAGCTACTTGCCCAACATCGGGGTTAAAGTACATCACTTCATCGGGGGCGAATGACTTGCCCGTGACCGTATCGCGGAGGCTGGCGACCTGTGGCATGGGGGACTCCTGCTGTGGTTTAGCGAATCAACTTAATGTCGTTAATAGTAGGCAGAACATTACCACCATCCGGAGTCAGTCGCAATAGTGCTGTGCCACATTAGAAGTTCATCACCATAAGCGGACTGTAGTCCGTTTAAGTGGTAAGCTGATGTTACCCGAATTTGTCTATGTATCGTACTGGCTAACGACTCAGGTACGGGCTAGAAATGCAAAAGGAGTGCCCCATGACCATTCTCGGATTACACCACATCACGCTTGTGTCGGCAGACGCACAACGCACGACGGATTTCTATACAAAGGTACTTGGTATGCGGATGGTGAAGCAAACGGTCAACTTCGATGACCCGACCAGCTATCACCTGTATTTCGGCGATGAAACCGGCAGCCCCGGTACGGCCATCACTTACTTTGAGTGGAAAGGCGCACCACGAGGCCGTCGTGGTATTGGCGGCACACACCATTACGCGCTGCGCGTGGCCACTTATGAGAGCTTGCTGAAGTGGAAGCGCCGCCTGACCGATCACGGCTTGAGCGTTAACGGACCGCTAGACCGTCACTACTTTACGTCGATTTACTTCACTGATCCAGACGGTGTGATTATCGAAATCGCTACCGATGGGCCAGGGTTTGGTGTAGATGAAGACGTGCCCGGCAGTGAATACAAGGCCCCACCGCAGCAGATGATGGTCAACAACCGCGACGAGGAGCGCATCAAAGCGCAAACGTGGCCGGAGCCGGTAGACGTTATCACAGCGGATATGGCCCTGATGAACGGAATGCACCATATCACCGCGATTTCTGACGACATCCAGCGCACAGATGCCTTTTACCAGGGTTTGCTGGGCATGGATTTGGTCAAGCGCACATCCAACTTTGATGACCCCGACAGCGCCCACTGGTATTGGGGCGTAAACGGCGGTCAGCCAGGGTCAATCATCACCTACTTTGAGCGCAAGCTAAAGGACACACGCTACAGCCAGATGGGGGCCGGGCACACCCATCACTTTGCGCTGGCTGTCGAAAACGAAGCGGTTCAACTGGCATGGCGCGAGAAGCTGGTGAAGGCCGGGCTGCGCGTGTCCCCCGTGATGAACCGCGACTACTTCAAATCCATCTACACCAACGACCCGAACGGTCACATTGTGGAGCTGGCAACGCTGGGGCCGGGCTTGGACGCAGACGAGCCGCTTGAAACGCTGGGCACTGAACTGCGTATCCCACAGATGCACGAGGGAATTCGCGCTCACATCGAAGCGAACCTGACGCCGCTCACCGTTCCCACATGGAATAGGCCACAGGAGGCTAACTAACCCATGACATCCTTACATCAGGGCCAGCCCGTCATGGCGATGGGCAAGCCGCTAGACGAAGCCAGGTTCGCCATGATTGCTATTCATGGGCGTGGGGCCAGCCCACAGGACATCCTGATGCTGGCGAATGAGCTTAATCATCCAGGCTTTGCTTACCTGGCCCCACAGGCCAGCGGGTCTCAATGGTATCCACAGAGCTTTATGGCGTCGATGGCGGCCAACGAACCTTTTATGTCGTCTGCGTTACAGGCTGTAGATGACCTTGTGAAGCACGTCAACGAGGCAGGCATCCCCAACAAGCGAATTATGCTCATGGGGTTCTCTCAAGGGGCGTGCCTTGCCTCAGAGTATGTGGCTCGCCACGCGCAGCGCTATGCCGGGTTGGCTGTATTCAGCGGTGGGGTGATTGGGCCAGAAGGCACCCCCCGCGACTACGACGGTAGCCTTGACGGTACGCCCGTATTCATCGGGTGCAGCGACGTAGATATGCACATTCCGCTGGCCCGCGTCAAAGAAACAACGGAAGTGCTCAAGCGCCTGGGCGGTGAGGTTGACGAGCGCATTTACCCAGGGATGCCGCACACCGTCAACGACGATGAACTCAACGCCGTCAAGTCAATGGTCACCACCATTACCACCGAAGCCTGATCCGCTTGCACAGGCCGCCACTATCGGCGGCCTACCCGCCAACTTGTTGCCACCCTTGCAGAATCGCAGTACGATTGCCTCCGTTTAACCACAAACGGATCAATAATCCAACACCATACAGAAAGGGTGATCGTATGCAGACCGATCTACGAGGTCGTGACCTGATTTCTACGCAGGATTGGACAAAAGACGAAATCGACACGCTGCTGGATATTGCGTGGGATTTGAAGCGCAAGCGGGCTATGGGCGAACCGCACGCCTACCTGCGCGATAAAGTGCTGGCGATGCTGTTCTTCTTCAGCAGTACGCGCACGCGCATCAGCTTTGAGGCCGGGATGGCCCAGCTTGGCGGTCACGCGCAGTTCATCGAAAGCCGCACGACGCAAATCAGCCACGGGGACACGGCCAAAGAAATTGGGGAAATCGTCGGGCGCTACACAGATGGCATTGCTATCCGGCAGGTGGACTGGGGTATTGGTAATCAATACCTCAACGACGTGGCGGCGGCCAGCCGGGTACCTGTACTAAACATGCAGTGTGAGGTCTATCACCCATTCCAAATTCTGGCAGATATGATGACTATCATGGAGAAATTCGGGCGCGATGTGCGTGGGCGCACGATCAACGTGTCCTGGGCATATGCCTCCAGCTATCAAAAGCCCATCAGCGTGCCACAGAGCCTCATTCTGCTGATGACGCGCTATGGTATGAATGTGCGCCTGACTCGTCCACCGGAGTACAAGCTGATGCCGGACATCGTCCAGCAGGCACAGGACAACGCCCAGGCTTCTGGCGGGTCTTTGGAAATTCTGGAAGACTTCGATGAAGGTTTCAAAGGCGCGGACGTTGTTTATCCCAAGAGTTGGGGGGCACTGCTAACGACGACAGACAACGACGAATCCGCACGGATTGGTAAGCAGTACACCGATTGGATTACCGATGATCGGCGGATGGCACTGGCCAAAGACGAAGCCATCTATATGCACTGCCTCCCCGCTGACCGTAACATTGAGGTAACCGACAGCGTGATCGACGGGCCGCAGAGCGTGGTTTACGACGAGGCGGAAAATCGCCTGCATGTGCAAAAGGCGGCGATGGTCCTGACAATGCGTTAGTCACTCTCCATTGATACCCCTCTCCGTGTATTTGACGCGGAGGGGATTTTGCGCAGGGCTTTTGCAAAGTTGCATGGTAGATAATTGGGCGCTGCCCAAACCCGTCACTTTTTTCAAAAAGCGATCAAAAACTTGCCTTTTCGGATGCAAAGCATCCGAAAAAATGGGTTCAAAGGGTACCAACCCTTTGCAGGGGGCGGGGACGCTGTCCCCGCGATGTGAAAACTTGCCTTTATTTAGCGCGGCAGCCACACCCGCAGCCTGCCATCCGTCGTGCCAGCG